>CAWVZZ010000012.1:0-19633 GCA_963934745.1 uncultured Flavobacteriales bacterium
CTAGTCGTGACCCCTTGAAACAACAAGCTCGGTAAACCTCCTATTGCATCTCGTTTAAGAGCTCTTTCTTCACGGTATAAATCTGCAGTAAACTGCCTACTTACTCCCCCTGAGTCTACTTCCGCAATAATAGTGTTTGAACATTTGCACTTAATTTCTTCATTCATGAGTACGAGATGAAGATAGTAGTCAGCAAGGACCCTGTATTTGAGGCAGAATGGCCTATTTGCAAGCAAGTCTCTCGAATAAATCACACCCTGATGGTGAAGTGTATTTCTTATTTTAAGAGTATGATTCCATATCGGAGTATAAAACTCTGGAACCCCTGGCTCACGTGGTGGCAAAAGATGAACTCTGTAAGCTAACATGCATGACTCTTCCTCTATCTCAAGATATTCCCTCAGCTCAACAAGGGCATTACCGGTGGGTGTGTCGCCAGTCCCTAAAAACCAGACCCAATCACCACTAGCCATTTTAACTCCAAGGTTCATGCCGTCATAAATGCCCTTGTCAGGAGCGATTCTAGTGTGATGTATTAGTTCAACGTTTTCTAGTAACCACTCAGCACTCCCGTCGGTAGAAGCTCCATCCGACACTATTATTTCGAGCCACTTATCTTCAGACGGGCCTAGTAACGAGTTTACCGTTTTCTTCAGTCCTTCTAACTGATTGTACGAGGGTATAACAACACTAAGAATGGGCTTGTTTACTGAATGAGCCATATTTATCTCCCTACAGTTCGGTTATTTCACCATTTTCACAAAGAAGTTTCTTGCCAGGAAAGGCACTCATTGAAGCGTGGTCATGTGTAGCCATCACCACGCTGCAACCACCAGTAGTTAATCCATGCATCAACTCTAAGATATTTCTAGTTGTTTCCGGGTCTAAATTCCCTGTAGGCTCATCAGCAATGAGTAGTGCGGGCTCATTCAACAGTGCCCTAGCGATTGCTACACGCTGCTGCTCCCCGCCAGATAATTCATGTGGGAATTTATACCCTTTGTTTCCTAGTCCTACTCTTTCTAAAACCTCATTTATTCGCTCAGAAATCCTTTTCTTATCTCTCCATCCAGTAGCCCTGAGTGAAAACTCTAAATTCTTGTCTACTGTTCTATCTGTTAATAGACCAAAATCTTGAAACACTATTCCTAATTTTCTTCTCAGCTTGTGTACGTTACGTCTATTCAGGTCTTTTAACTTCATTCCGCAGACTTCGCCCTCACCTTCAGCCAAATCTAAATCACCGTATAAAGCTCTCAATAAACTAGACTTCCCACTACCTGTCTTCCCTATCAAGTAGATAAATTCCCCCGGAACGATTACGAGATTGACGTCGTCAAGCACTATGTGTTCGGCTTGATTAAGCCTTACTTCCCTTAAATCTACTAACGGGGTTGTTGTGTCTGTCATGATAGTATTTAGTGTAACAACTTAATCTAAGGTAAACTTAGTGTGATCAATTTCACTATCAATTTCGACATTACCTATTCTTATGGACATTCTCTGAATCCCTGTAATACTAACCTTCTCCATTGGGAATGAAATACCATCTCCTAGGTCTATATAATTATTGTAATTAGTTGTGCTCGTCATATCCTGTTCTAAAGTGCTAGTTGATTCTTTAGTCATCGCTAGTCGCTTGCTCTCTAGTTCGAAATAACCGGTTAAGTCTATGTGAATATCCGTTCTAGAAAACTTAACCACGTGATACTCAACACCATTTATGTTTTCAATGCCTAATAGTTCAGTTGATATACCATAATCTTCAGATTCTAACAAGTAAGTGAGCGATAGTGAGCTCCATTGATTTCTAAGCAGATCACTTCCTTCCATAGCTTTTAAAAGTGACATTTCATCTTCAACACCACCTTCGTCAGTTATTGTGTTAGTTATTATTTCCTGACCTGACATGCTGAAAGAACGATGTGCCCCACGTGCCCCCTTTCTGTAGCAATTTATTTGGCTATACCCTAGTGTCATAGCGCCCCCTATCTCTATAGATCCCGTTTTCTTTAGTGTTTTGATCTTTGACAAAGCTCTAACCCCACCTATGGATTTGTAATGATCTGTGATAACGGACTCAGCAGTTACTCCTGGGGCTGCATCACGTCTTTCTATCAACGGTTTACCGTAGGCATCGAACAATTCCACAATTCCATGGGTAGAGAATTTTTCTAGACTTGGAATAACGTCCCTAGACCCTACGCAAGTAATGTAGATTTGGTCGGATTTCAGGTGATGCTTTGCAATTCGTTGAATGTCTTCTATAGTTACTGCAGCAAGCTTCTCTAAATAAGTAGAGTAGTAATCCTTAGGTAGATCGTATCTCTCAATATTAAAAGCAAACGATGCTACGGTCCATGAGCTTTCAAGATTCCTGGCAAAGGATCCAGTCATATAATTCTTTGTCAAGGCTAGTGTGGCGCTATCAACGGGTTCACTTGTCATGCGCTTTATTTCATATAAAAACTCAACTATAGAACTATCTGTCACTTCGTTTCTAACGTCTGCATATGCCGTGAATGACCCTACATACGGGTCGGTGCTAAAGCTAGACCTTGCTCCATACGTAAAAGCCTTGTCTTCCCTAAGGTTTTGCATTAATCTGCCAGAAAACGCTCCGCCACCTAGAATGCTGTTCATAACGGATGCCGCAATGGCGTCTTCAGAACCAGGTGCCATGTTAATAGTGTGCGTTAGTTTTATTGTAGACTGAACAGCTCCTTCAATAGGAGAGAAACAGACCCGATTAAATCTAGCCCTTGCTGGCACCTCCCATCTTACATATGGTACGTCTGACTTTACCCAACCCCCGAAATACTGTTCAGCCATCTTGTATGCTTCCTCGGGGTTAATGTCTCCTACCACTACTAGGTAAGCGATATTGGGTCTGAAATATCGGTCGTAAAAACTCACGAAATCATCACGATTCAATGACTCTATACTTTCTGCTGTAGAGACCTCTCCATATGGGTGTAGGTGAGTGTAGTTAAGAGTTCTAGTCAGAATACTGGAAATTTCACCTGGCGACGTTTCAGCTGCCATTAATCCGGATAATGCTTGTGTTTTGAGTTTATTTATTTCGTTTTCTGAAAACGCTGGGTTAAACAGAACGTCAGACATAAGCATAAGCAGTTCATCAGAGTGCTTTGTTAGTGATGATCCACTTAATGAAGTTGATGATGCGTTTAATGAAGCTCCTAGAAAATCAATAGCTTCATCTAGTTCTGCCTTTGTTTTTGTGGTGGTTCCCGAGCGCATAAGTTCACCGTACATATCTAGCATTCCTGATGTAGCTCCTTCTAGAATAGGGGAGTAGTCTAATCTCAAACTCCAACTAACCTTAGGAAGTCTGTGGTTTTCGACTACGATAAGAGTGAGGCCGTTAGGGAGTTCAGTTACTGTAGATTCCCCTAGCTCAATTATCGGTGCAGGTCCAGGCTCGGGAGCGATAGATCTGTCTATTTGGGCTAAAAGAGTGAAAGGTGCAGTAGCGAATAATAAAGCGAGCGTCCTAATGTGTTTGTTAGAAAATAATTTCATAATATTATTCACTTTTAGTGTCGTTATGTTGGAAGTAAATAGTGACCCTAGAGCTAGGGTTGTAATAAATGTTGGCTGCTCTTTTAATATCGTCAGCTGTAATAGCTAAATACCTGTCAATCTCAGTGTTTATCAAATTAGCATCCCCGAAATAAGTGTGGTAATTAGCCAGTGACTCTGCTATTCCGGCCATAGATGAGTTTGAAGAAACGAAGTCGGATTCTATTTGATTTTTAAGCTTTTTAAGCTCTCTATCTGAGATAAGTTCCGACTTTAAAAGATCTACTTCTTCATTCATAGCGGACTCAACATCGGCAGGCTCTACGCCCATGTTTACCATGGCGAAAGCTAGTGTGAGGCCGGGATGTTCTAATCCGAAGCTGAATGCTCCGCAATACAGAGCCAGTTGCTTCTCGTCTACGACACTGCGATTGAGACGGCTTGATGCACCACCACTTAATACTTGGTTGAGCATATCAACGGCATAGTAGTCCGGGGTTCCCTGCGCCGGGATGGGGTAGGCTTGTACAACAAGCGGAAGTCTATCTTTCCCGTAGACGATGCTTCTTCTTTCTTCTGTGCGTGTCTTCTCTACAACCGTGGGGATGTATATTTCTTTAGTTCCTCTAGGGATGTCAGAGAAATATAGTTCTATTAATTGAATAGTAGATATAATATCTATGTCACCCGCGATGCTTAACGTAGCATTGTTAGGTACGTAGAAGGTGTTGTAGAAACTCATGAAATCCTCGTGAGTGGCAGCATCGAGATGATCCATGGAGCCGATGGGTGTCCACTGATATGGGTGCTCGTCATAGCAGGCTTCCATAGTTTTCTCTAACAAGTTGCCGTAGGGTTTGTTGTCAACTCTCATGCGTTTCTCTTCCTTTACAACTTCATTCTGAGTGTCTATTCCTATTTGCTGAATTTTTGCGTGTAACATTCTTTCAGATTCGAGCCATAACCCTAGCTTTAGTTGGTTGGAGGGAAGAAGCTCATAGTAGAATGTTCTGTCTTGGGTTGTGTTAGCATTCAGCACACCTCCAGCATTTTCAACGTAGTTGTCGAACTCACCACGTGCAATATTCTCGCTTCCTTCAAAGAGAAGGTGTTCGAAGAAGTGAGCCATTCCAGTTCGGGAGGGGTCTTCGTTTTTCGAACCCACGTGATACATCACTGTCACAGCGACTATGGGAGTACTGTGGTCTTCGTGAAGAATGACGTGAAGACCGTTTTTGAGGTCGTATTCAGTGAAGTCTATTGAGTTGTTTGTTTGGGCTGAAACATAAGTGACAGATACTAAAACAAAACCGATGCAGTTTAAAAATCTCATATTAGTAACAGTTGCAATTTAGAGGGCAAAGTTAGTGCTCCTCGTGGGTATCTTTCGAGCATGAATGCTGATAATTATTTCTTATTAGATAATGAGTGGTGGAAGCTAGAGGATGTCTATAAACGGCTAGACACGAAGTCTGCGTTAAGCATTGACCCTCAGGTGGTTAAGCAGGTGGAAAAGTGTCACGATTATCTTGCTAATAGAATTGCAACTAAGAGCGATACTTTATATGGTGTTAATACTGGTTTCGGGTCATTAGCTAATACCATAATAAAGGATGAAGATCTTGCTGACCTTCAGAGGAGAATTCTGGTTTCTCATGCATGCGGAGTTGGGGAGGAGGTACCCCAAGAGATTGTGAGGTCTATGCTACTTCTGAAAGCGAAGGCCTTGGGTCAAGGTCATTCAGCTGTTGCTTTGTCTACCATTCAGCGCATTTTAGACATGCTCTCTAACGATATTATCCCAGTAGTACCAAGGCAAGGTTCGCTGGGTGCTTCGGGAGATTTGGCCCCTCTGTCGCATTTGGTTTTACCATTGATAGGTGAGGGTACAGTTAGAATCAATGGTGGTGAGCCTGTGCCTTCCACCTTGGTTCTTGAAAAGATGGGTTGGAGTAAGTTAGTGTTGGGACCTAAAGAAGGACTAGCTCTGATAAATGGCACTCAGATGATGCTAGGCTACGGCACTATGGCCATTAAAAGAATAGAGAATTTAATGCAGTGGGCGGATGCTATAGGCGCATGGTCTTTGGAGGCTTGGAGCGGATTAGAGTCGCCATTTGATCACGATGTCCACAGAATTAGAAACCAAAAGGGCGCAATGGAGGTTGCAGCCGAAGTGAGGAGTTGGATTGCTGGGTCAGAGAAAATGAAATCTTCGAGAGTTCATGTACAAGACCCTTATTCTTTTAGGTGTATACCGCAAGTTCACGGTGCATCTAAGGATGTCGTGGCAGGAGTGAGGGAGATTTTTGAAAACGAGGTGAATGCAGTAACTGATAACCCGCTTGTTTTTCCCGATGAAGACAAAGTAGTATCGGCCGGTAATTTTCACGGCCAACCATTAGCCATGGCGTTAGATAGCCTCACTTTAGCTGTTCACGAATGGGCATCTATATCTGAAAGAAGAACCTTTAAGCTTATGAGTGGAACACGTAATCTGCCAGCATTTTTAGCTGAAAACCCCGGACTTAATTCTGGTTATATGATTGCACAATACACAGCTGCAAGCTTAGTGTCACTGAATAAACAGCTCACCACCCCTAGTTCAGCCGACAATGCTGACAGCTCTAACGGACAGGAGGATCACGTGAGTATGGGAGCTAACGCAGCATTAAAGCTTTGGCAGGTAATTGAAAATGCGGAGCAAGTTCTTGCTATCGAGGCCCTTTGTGCAGCTCAAGCTTCAGATTTATTAGATAAAGATAAAATGTCTCCTAGACTTTCCGCTCTCCACTCTAGTTTAAGGACTGAAGTGCCATACTTGAGTGAGGACGTTTATATGCACCCACTACTCATTGCATCACTTAATTGGTTGAGATCAAATTCACCTAATAAAATTTCCCCATGCCACTAGTTGAAGATATGGAGCGCAAAGGCGCATGGCTATTTCGTTGGAGAGGTATACTCCCGGTTTTACTTATTCCCGGATCACTGTTAGTTGCGTACGGTGACGATATGTCCCCTGCTTTCAATGATCCTAGGTGGGTAGCAATATGTGTGGGAGTAGGTGTTTTGGGCCAAATCATACGCGCCCTCACCATAGGTTACGTGCCTAAAGGCACTTCCGGCCGCAACACATCTGAGGGGCAAGTCGCTATGGTTCTCAATACTAAGGGTATGTATTCTTTTGTGAGGCATCCTCTTTATCTAGGTAATTTCTTTATGTGGTTAGGGCTAGTGTTGTACACCGGGTCCAACACGCTTTCGATATGTGTTTCAATCGCTTTCTGGATATACTATACATTGATATCCATGACAGAAGAACGGTACCTCAGAGGTCAATTCGGAGACACTTATCTCAAATGGTCTGAAACTATTCCTGCTTTCTTTCCCAAGACCTTAAAATGGATAAAGCCTGGAGTTTTCTTTTCTTTGAGAAATGTCCTTAAAAGAGAGTATAACGGAGCTTTTGCATTAGTGATTTCCTTTGTGGCAATTAATGCTATTCACTCACTGAGAGAGGGGCTGGCAGAAGGTCTTCCTTGGATTGAAGCCTTAAGTCCTAGCCAACCATGGCAAGCTAGTCTAAGTATTGCATCAATATCTTTCTTGCTTCTTCGCTATTTGAAGAAACGCACTAAAGTCTTAGATGTAGAGGGTAGGGAGTATATTAAGTAACCGCCGTCTTTCTCATAATCCTTCTCAATAGCCCTGGGAAGAAACGCTGTAGATATACTGCAAGGATCTCACTTCTTCCTACTAGAACTACAGCTTTTTTCTTGTGTACTGCTTTAACTATTCTATTAGCGCACTCTAATGGGGTCATTCCAGCTCCTGTCTTCTCGTCCATGGTTCCCTGCTTTGATCCATCACCTACTACAGCATTGAGAGAGATGTCAGTTGCTATAAACCCAGGACAAACCATCGTGATGCTTATCCCGTCATCATAGTGTTCAGCCCTTAAGGCTTCGAAGAACCCATGCAAAGCGTGCTTAGCTCCACAGTATCCAGATCTAAGCGGAGACGAGAAAACACCCATTAAACTGGTGACAACAACGAACTGACCTGATTTCCATTGAACGAAATGAGGTAAAAGAGCCTTCGTTAATGCGACAGTTCCGAAATAATCGATTTCCATGACGCGTCTATCTACATCTAACGAAGTCTCAATAGCAAGAGAGCGTTGGCTTATGCCCCCGGCGTGTAGCATGATGTCGACATGAACGTGCTTAGAGATAACACTCTCGGTGATATCTGCTAAACTCTCTGTGTTAGCAAGGTCTAATGGGACTATACTGAATTGATCGGAGCTTAAAGAAAGCGTTGTGCAAAGCTCTTTTGCTACTTCTACTAAAGCCGATTCGCGACGCGACGAAAGAATCACATGGTAGCCCTTAGAGGCGTAAACTTGTGCACATGCTCTACCTATACCACTGCTAGCTCCGGTAATCCAAACGGTATGTTTACTAGCAGTCATATTGCCTTCAATATATATGAGTCAATTTCTATACGTCAATATTTGCGTACTTCGCATTTTCTTCGATGAAAGCTCTTCTCGGGGGAACTTCATCCCCCATAAGCATGGAGAATGTTTGGTCAGCGCCTACAGCGTTCTCGATTGTGATTTGGCGTAATGTTCTGAATTCAGGGTTCAATGTTGTAGACCACAGCTGTTCAGCGTTCATCTCTCCCAGACCCTTATAGCGCTGAATCCCAATTCCACCATCTGACCCGGATTTACCTTTAAGTTCAGAAATTATAGTGTCTCTTTCTTCATCATTCCAAGCATATTTCTGCTGCTTACCCTTCTTTACTAAATAAAGTGGTGGAGTAGCGATATAGATATAACCCTTCTCGATTAAATCTTTCATGTGTCTGAAGAAGAAGGTGAGGATTAGTGTCTCAATATGACTTCCATCGACATCCGCATCACACATAATTACAATTTTATGATAACGAAGTTTCTCGAGGTTTAATGCTCTTTCATCTTCCTCCGTTCCCAATTTTACACCAAGTGCAGTATAAATATTCTTTATCTCCTCGTTTTCAAAGACCTTGTGATACATAGCCTTCTCTACGTTGAGGATTTTACCCCTTAACGGCATAATAGCTTGGAACTTTCTGTCTCGTCCTTGTTTCGCTGTACCTCCAGCTGAATCACCCTCCACTAGGAAGATCTCACATAAAGATGGGTCTTTTTCAGAACAATCTGCAAGTTTACCTGGTAAGCCAGATCCGCTCATTACGGTCTTACGCTGAACCATCTCCCTAGCCTTACGTGCAGCATGTCTAGCTTGTGCAGCAAGGATTACCTTCTGAACGATTATTCTAGCGTCGTTAGGGTGTTCCTCTAAATATGCTTCTAGCATTTCGCTAACCGACTGAGATACGGGAGCACTTACTTCAGCATTACCGAGTTTCGTCTTTGTTTGGCCTTGGAACTGAGGCTCAGCAACCTTAATAGAGACAACAGCTGTTAACCCTTCGCGGAAATCATCACCACTGATGTCGAACTTTAACTTGTTCAACATGCCAGAGCTTTCAGCGTACTTTTTTAAAGTATTCGTTAGTCCTCTTCGGAAACCAGTTAGGTGCGTACCACCCTCGTATGTGTTAATGTTGTTTACGTAAGAGAATAAATTTTCGGAGAAAGACGTGTTGTAGGTCATTGCAACTTCTACCGGAACTCCATTCTTCTCCCCAACCATATGGATAACGTCTGCTATTAGAGATTCTCTATTAGCGTCCAAATAATTAACGAAGTCTCTCAATCCATTCTCTGAAAAGAACGTCTCGTTTTTATATACGCCTTCTACAGGATCAGTTCCGTCCTCGGGAATCGCCAGTTCTCTCTCATCTAAAAGAGTTACTGTGAGTCCTTGATTAAGGAAGCTTAACTCCCTCATTCTGTCAGCAAGTGTATCGTAGTTGTATTCTAATACTTCGAAGATGCTGGTGTCAGGCATGAACTCAATAATGGTTCCGTTACTGGTAGATGTACCACACTCCCTTACTGGGTACTGTTCAACTCCCTTAGAGTACTCTTGTTCGTACGCTTTCCCCTCTCTGTGAACTTCAGCTCTAAGGTGAATAGATAACGCGTTAACGCACGAGACACCGACTCCGTGAAGACCGCCACTAACTTTGTATGAGTCTTTGTCGAACTTACCACCAGCTCCAATCTTAGTCATTACAACTTGCAGAGCACTGACGCCTTCCTTTTCGTGTATTCCTACCGGGATACCACGACCGTTATCTTTAACCCTTATGCCGTTCTCTTTAGTGATAATAACATCTATCCTATCACAGTGACCCGCTAACGCTTCATCTATGGAGTTGTCGACTACCTCGTATACAAGATGGTGTAATCCTCTGACGTTAACATCTCCGATATACATCGATGGACGCATACGTACGTGCTCCATGCCCTCAAGGGCTAGAATCTGGTCTGCGTCGTATCCTGTTTTTTTAATTTCTTCTGACATTTTTGAGTCTTTATTCTAGACTTTAAAAATACAGAGTTTTCTAGGAATACAGTCAGGTTTTATCCCTTTTTAACGGTCTTTTTTCCACAAAATTTTCAGACGTTCCACAAAGACATAAATTCCGCTTTATCAGAACAAGTAGCTAGCTCCGAACAGTGCTTGGAATCCTTGGTTTGGGTAAGCATCCCAATGCTTGTACTGTGCTCCAGTTAAGTTATTTAAGCTGACCCACACCGCCACTCTTCTATTGTATCTGTACTCTAAACCGATGTTCGCATCTATGTACGCAGGCATTGCAACTTTATAATTGCCATTTAATAGCGGAGACTCACCTAATTGTGGCATTCCTGTCATAGTATATCGTTCGCCTACGAATTGTGAGCTCAGCTTCAGAGAGAACTTGTCAAGGAAGGAATAATCAATGTCTACAGAAGCTTCATACTTAGGTAGATTCCAAGCTTCGTTATTTTCATCTTCTTCCTGTTTGCTGTACTTGTGTATAGAACCGGACACTTTCGCCCTTAAAGATTTGCTTAGGACTAATGAAATGTCCCCTCCTAAACTTCTAATGCCTAGAGTGTCGTAAAGTATAGAAAACCTCGACCCGCCATCTATTAATGTGTCGTTATAGAAATAGATGTAGTTATCGTACTTCACTGTTCTAGCATGTAATTGAAAGCTCATGGCACTTGTTATAGTTCCGCGTATCCCTAGTTGAATATCCGCCTTTCTGCTGGTAGTCTTTAAAGCTTCATCTAAGTTAACATAGAAGAATGGATTCTTTTCGAGAACGGATTCGAACCTGTTTTGTTCTAAACCACCACCTATCCTCAAGTAAGGGACGAAGATGTCCTTAAGCAAGCGGATAGACGCATCAACCTTAGGGTAGAAATAAAAATTTTGCCCATCATTTCTACTCTCTGGATCCGCATCAACCCATATGCCAGCTCCAACAGTGACAGTGAGTGGGCCTTTGTATGATGTTACCATGGGCTCTAGGCCAACAATTACTTGGTCAGTGGATTGGTTGTCGGGGTTATGTTCGCCTATTGTAAGTCGATCGAAATTGATGCTACCCGCGAGTGAGAACTTCTCGGTTTCTACAAATTTACCTACTGTAAAACTACCCTCGAAGTTGTTTTCTACTGTTCCACTTAAGTCGCTTAGCATTCCCCACCCAAAGTTCATCACGTGATTTAACTTTGTTGAATCCCTGTAGTGAGATTTAAAGGCTATATCTGATCTAAGAGTTATATATCTTTCGCTCCTCAAGCTGTCGTTTTCTATAGGGTTGTCAAATGAACGGCCGTAGTAAACAATGTTATTTCTGTCTAAATTAAATGATAGGTCTACCTTTTCTTTACCTATAAATCTACTAGCCCAAACCCCGGCTTGGCTCTCCTGAAACCTGTCATCAACATCTACGATAGGGGTGTTCGTCGCAAAGTGTGAAGCTCTGATTCCCCACGTTCCCTCACGAGATCTCAGGTCAGTAAGGCTTAAATTAATTAGAGGAGTATTATGGAGGCCGTATCCAGCGGTGATATATCCTCTGTATAATCTCGACAATGGTGCATCAACTCTGAGTCTGACAGGCTCTACCAGAGTCCATTGAGGATTTACATTGAGTCTTTTTGAAAGCAATCTATAAGTGAAATCTTTATTAGTTTTAGCTAAAGAGCGAGGTTCTGGCCAGCTTTGTAGCTTCAGTGCGTCCTTAACCACCATCTCTCGCTCTCCCACAAAGGTTACGTCCATCTTAAGTGTGTCTGAATCTGTTTGGGCTGTAAGGCCCGAAGAGAAAAACATTCCAATACTAAGGGCTACATGAATGAGTTTTAATATTTTCATTACTTGTTTTCTTCGTTGTCTAATTCGTCAGCCTCAAGACTTTCTATTTCCAACATTAAATCACTGCAGACGTCCTGAACCCATTCTACATCTACATTAGCGATTATGCTCTCAGCTGTGGCTCTAGCTTGGAATAAATCACCCATCCCGAGATATGTGTTAACTAACAGGATGAATCCCTTGTGTTTCCAGTCCTCATAGCTTGAGTATTCACCTACAAGGGTGAATATGCTCTGCTCAGCATCGTTGAATAGACCGTTGTCAAAGGAAATTCTAGAGATCATGTATTGACTTTCAGCTCCGATATTCCCACCGAATTCAACTGTCGATGTGAAAAACGCCAGCGCTTTATCTAGTTCACCTTTGTCATAGTTAATTCTGCCGAGCCAAAGTGCCGCCGTCCTTCTTATGGATTCTGGAGTGTCTGCGTCACTGTAAACATCGTTCGCATAATTGAAGGCTTTATCTGGTTGGCCTAATAGATAGTAACATCTCATAGAACCTATCGATGCTTCTAGTTTGTTGGATTGAAGAGACCCGATTTCTTCAAGCAGTCTATAATGGGATAAAGCTCGTGGGTAGTCTCCGGAGTTCCATGACAATGTAGCGGCGCCTAGGGCCGATGCTTCAGTGAAATCAGAGGAGGGTTGTGATATAACGTATTCATATCCAAGTAAAGCTCCCGCCACATCTCCTGCGTAATGATAGCAGGCTGCGAGGTAGTAGTTAGCTTCAGCTAAGTGTTGGCCGGCTTTGTACTTCGTGAGATATTCTTCGAGCCTAGGAAGTGCTTTCGTGTATTCCTCATTGATAGCTAGATTCACGGCAGCTTGAAATTGTCGGTCTTCGATATCTCTACCCGTTAACCCCACAGCAGGTGGCAGGTCGTCTAATAGTCCCCTTTCAATGAGTAATGGCTCAACAATTAGGAATGCATCTGAAGCGATGGGGTCATTACCGTAGGTGTTGCGAATCTTATCCCAAGTAGCGAGAACATCTTCAGGTCTGTTCTGTTTGATTCCGATTAAGCATAGATCCACAAGAGCTTCTTTAGTTCTTGTGTTTCTAGGGTGTTCGTCGACGAGTCGGTTAATCCTCTCGCGAGCTTCGTCTAAGAGATTAAGTTCTATTTGTGAGCGAGCACTTTCGTATAGAGCGTCGACCACAAATCTCGATTTGGGGTACTCTTCCAGAATTCTATCTAAGTCGCTAATCTGCAGTTCTAATGACCCGTCTTCTTCTGTTAAGCTGTATGCCATTCCTCTCTGAAATAAGATATAGTCAATATTTCCATCGTCATTGTTTAAACACGTCGTGTAGTATTTGACGGCCCTGGTAAATTCCTTTTTTGCGTAGAAGCAATCAGCAGTTCGCAATTGTGCATCGTGAAATCTCTTTGGTGAGTCGTTGGGGTTAGCTTCTAAATAAGATCTAAAAGCTGATAGTGCGTCTAGGTACATTTTCCTCTTGAATAAGGAATACCCCCTTGCGTAATCAGCTGCGGGATAATATTCGCTGAGATATCCGCCTGGAGCGCGTGAAAAAGCGGCGTAAGATCCTGTGGCGCTAGCAAAGTCCTTAAGTAGGAAGTGTGCTTCACCCTGCCAGTAGTATGATTCTGCTGCTAGTTGTGCATCTATAGAAAATGTGCGAACCTTAGTAAAATATGGCAGGCATTTTTTATACTTCCCCGCTTGATAAAGCTCTACACCTCTGTTGTAGGCAAGAAGCTGATATGAAGCTTGTACTGTGAGGTCCTTGTCTTTGATTTTTTCTAAAGCAATCATTGCTCTGTCGTAATCGCGACTAGTTAGGTATACATCGAGTAGGAATCGATACGCTTCATCGTGTCTAATAGAGTTAGGGTAATTTTCAATGTATGAAGTAAACGCGGTTATGGCATCGTCGAAGGGATTGTATGAAAGCTCAAAAGCAAGTTTTGCATAGCTAAACAGAGCGTCCTCCATTATCTCCATGTCGTAATCCTTTTGGGCTGCTCTGCCGAAAGCACTCCTAGCTCTATCCTTGTCACCTAGTTGAATGTAGCAGTCGGCCATGTGGTAGGTGGCGTTTTGGCCTAACTTATTATCATCTCTAGCAGTCAGCGCTAATACATCCAGCGCACCTCTCCAATCATTATTCCTAAAGCGAGTGTACCCGACTTCGTATGCAAAATCTGGCTTTCTTCCAGGACCTCTAGTTCCATCCCAAGCCATCTCCAAGTATATCGAAGCTGTGGTAAAATCCTGATCCTTATAGAAAGCATCGCCTACTAGTCTTGCTATTTCAGTTATCATTTCTTCCTCTAGACCTATTGCGTTTTCAAGAAGTTCTGCACCGTAGGTTTTAAGTCTAGTAAACTGTGAGGTAGCGTGAAGGGTTTGGGCAATATAAACGGGGACGATGTCGGCAAAATCATCGTGTTCGGCTATCGATTCGAATCCTTCAAGTGCCACTTGTGGATTGTCGTTTAAATACGCAATGTGACTGAAGTAGTACGTGGCAGGTGCGAAATAAGTTCCTTCTTTCTTTATGACTTCAAACAAGTCATACCTAGCCATCTCATACTTTTCTTGCTCAAATAAACTATGTCCTCTTTTGTATCTAAGTTCCCGCTGAGTGTTAGAGTTAAGCTTTCGGATGTCAACTCTATTGAATGCAAGAGAAGCTTTTTTAAAGTGTCGACGTTTATAGTGATGATCAGCTATCTGCCATAAAGCTGCTTGAACATATGCTGATTCTGGGTATGAATTGATGAATGCGTCGATGCGGTACTCCGCGTCTCGGTGGTATAAGTGTAATGCGCACAACGCGACGTGGTAAGATGCGATGACGTGTCTGTCTGAATTAGGATCTTTAGAAGAGTTCAAGTAATCTTCAAACAAATTCATGGAAAGAGAGTATTGCTCCTTTTCAAATGCGTCTGTTGCTTTAGTCCAAATCCTTTCCTCGCTCGTTAAATCGTGAGTTAGCTGAGAGTGAACCTGTATTTGTGGTGCGAGAATCAGGGCCGCACTCAGGCATAACGTAGCGATAATGCCTGAAGAGTTGAGTTTTTTAATCATAGCGGAAATTTTACACTCCATATCTTACGAAAATACTTTCGCAAAGCGAGTGTTATGGAGAGACCCTAACTATGTTCTCAACGCTGATATGTGTGTGATTCTTGTCGCTTTTTACTTAAAAACGCTAAATTCAGTCCTGCGATTTATAGCCCTTCCTTCCGGAGTGTTGTTAGTGGCCTTGGGATTGTTTTGGCCTAATCCCAAAGCGATCAACCTCTCTGCTCTAACACCTCTGTATACTAGGTGTTTGGCGACTGAGCTAGCCCTGTCGTTACTAAGAGACAGGTTATCCCCAGCCTCACCGATATTATCCGTGTGACCTTCAATTCTGATTTGTAGTTCAGGATTCTTTGATAGATAGTCTGCAAATTCAGTTAGTATTATCATTGCGGCCCTGCTCATTGTGGAGCTGTTAGTCGAAAAATAAACGTCCTGTAATTCAAATACCGACCCCTGAGAGAATTTATGTGCACGTAACTCAATTATAGGGGTGGGGTCACCTGAAGATTTAACCTTATCTTCTTCCTTCTTTAGGTTCACCACCACAGCCTCAAAAGCGATCCCGTCACCTTCCACCTTGATTACAACATCCTCATTCCTTTCTAGATTAATAACAGCCGCGAATGATCCGTCTTCTAGGTTAATTTCGATTTCTTCTGCTTCTTTACTCTGAATGTAGTTTACAGTTATAACCACATTTTCTTCGGGTGGTGCTGGGTCGACTTTTCCTTGTATAACCTTAACGGATTCAGGACGAAGGGACTCAGGGACGGTAAAGGATAAGATGTCTAATCCCTGTGTGCCTGGCCTACTGCTTGCAAAAAACGCTTCATCACCCTGTGCGCTCACAACCAGGCCGTGCTCATCTCCTGAAGAATTAACGGGTCTCCCTAGGTTCACAACCTCTGACCACACCCCCATTGAGTCTCTTCTAGTCATCCATAAATCATATCCACCCCCACTAGGAGTTCGATTGCTAGAGAAGTACAAGGTCTTTCCGTCGGGATGTAGAAATGGAGCTTTTTCTTGAAAAGAAGTAGAGATGTGGGCTGGTAATTTAATTGCCTGCGTCCAACTCCCCAAACTATCCTTAGTGCTAACAAATAAATCCATGGTAGGGTTTCCGTCACTATCTAAGGTGGAGGTCTCTCTAGCAGATGCAAAAAACAACTCTCTGCCGTCAGGACTCAATGCCGGCTGAGCTTCCCAACCTTGACTGGTATTCACAGCATCTCCAAGCAGCGTCAGGTCGTCCCAATAGTATAAGAACCCACCTTTACCGTCCCGGCAGTTTACCACGTACGTGGTCATAAACAAATCAATGTTTCTCGGGTTCTTACTTGTGGGGTTAGAAGCAGCTATTATTAAGGTTTTGTTGTCAATAGACAAGCTGACTCCACCGTAATTATCTCCTACGTTAAAGGGGTATTCAAGAACTTCGCCTTCGTCAAAGTCTTCCCCTGCGGCTCTTCTTCTAGACCAAACCAGATCTTCACTTCTCTTCGTAATTAAATCTCCACGAGCTTTTCTAGTCTTCACTCTAGTGAAAAAGAGAATGCGACCATCTGGAGAAAGTGCCGGTAGGTATTCATCACTAGGTAGGCTAACTAAAGGCAGGGGCTCGGGAATGTAAGCGTCCTCATTTGCATAGAAAGCTAATTCGAATTGAACTCTAGGAAGCAGTGATTCAACTTCAAGCCTCTTTCTTTGAATAGAACCGTTATCATTGTCATTGCTTTTCTCTATAAAAAGCTCGAACTCTCTAATCACGAGCTTGTTTTCCCCCCGCATCAATGCAGCGGCACCCAGCAGGTAGTGAGCATCACATGAGTAGTTTTCACATAGCTCCATCCATTTGTGTATGGCATTCACACACTCCCCTATATATTCAGTGTCACGTTTTGCTAACTTGAAAAGATTACGGCCGAGTTCCTCATGGGCGTTTGCCCAATCGTCTTGAATGTCAATTACCTCTCTTAATAATTCTATCCTATCGATTGTAGTTCTCTTCTTTTTCTTTTCAAGGGCTTTCTCGAAAAGTTTGGAAGCCTTCGAACTCAGATGTTCCGGGGCGGGGCAAGGGGAGGTTTGGGCTATAGAAATAGAGCCACAAAAGGATAAAATAATAAGCCAAACAATCCTGTTCATTTCCTCTAAGGCTTTACTCTGTATCTGGTCTGTCAATATCTCCAAGCTCACCTTCGCTAGATGAGACCAAAGTGCTCACAGCTCCGTCGCCAGTAACATTAACAACGGTTCTGCACATGTCTAATATTCTATCAACGGGGAAGATCAATGCTATCCATGCTGGATTTAATCCGACGCTTTCAAGTACGATAATCATAAGAACTAGACCTGCACTAGGAATAGCTGCGGCGCCGATAGATGCAAGGGTTGCCGTGAGAACTATTATCGCCTGTTGAGGCAGGGTGAGGTCTATCATGTGGAATTGGGCAAGCGCTACAACGGCAATAGCTTGGTACATGCTAGTTCCATCCATATTTACAGTAGCTCCAATAGGAAGGACGAAACTTGAACTTCTTTCCGAAACCCCGAGGTTCTCCTCTACACATTTCATTGTTACCGGCAAGGTTGCCACAGATGAAGAAGTAGAAAAAGCAGTAATCTGAGCGTCTCTCATTCCGGAAAGGAATTCTCTCCAAGTTATTTTTTTAACGAATAATGCTATGATAGCAGGGTACACGATGAATGCCATTATTCCCAAGCCTAGCACTACTACGAAGCTGTATCGCAAGAGAAAGGACAGGAGTTGACTGAAATGCTCTGGATCTGTTCCGGCTGCTTTTACGATTTGGCCTGCCATAAGAGCAAAGACAAATACAGGCATAGCCTTCATTATCACCCACACCATCTGGACGAACACTTCATTGAATGCATCCACTGCCTTAACTATGGTCGTTTTCCGTTTCTCACCTAATCCTGTAACAACTACGCCGAAAAACAGGGCGAAGAAAATGATCTGCAACATTTGCATATCGGTCAGAGCCTGAAAAATGCTGCTAGGGACTACGTCAACAAGAGGTTGGAGTGGTCCGCTTTCTTTTGTCTGCTCTGCTTTATTAAGTTTGTCAGCTACCCAGTTGTTGTTGCTGGTCGTTTCTGCTTGAATTCTTGCAACTTCCTCTGCGTTTTCAGGGAAGGCACTTATGTTGATGTTGTCTAAGGTTTTAATGTCATTTGCATCTCTCCACAGCTCATACCTGATCCGGTTAGACTCCTTAAGCCCCTCATCAGCGTGAGTGCCGGGCTTAAAAACGTTTACTAAGGCGAGTCCTATCACCACAGCGAACATCGTTGTGGTGAGATATATGGCAAGGGTTTTAATGCCCATTCGACCTAGTTTCTTCATGTCGCCAAGGCTAGCCACACCGCTGATGATGCTGAAAAGCACCAGTGGAACCGCGATCATTTTTAACAGATTGATAAATATATCGCCGAAGGGCTGGATCCAATTCAAAGTGAATTCGTTCCAACCGTATCGAATGCTCATCCATGCATAAACAGCACCTAACACTAGTCCTATAATAACTTGCCAGTGTAGGGCTAGTCCTTTTTTAGAGTTTCCTTCAGTCATGTTAAATCTGTGTTGTTCTGTTTCTTAAAGTGTGATCGGCTAGAACTAGTGCTACCATTGCTTCTACAATGGGTACTGCTCGAGGAAGAACGCACGGGTCGTGACGTCCTTTCATTTTTAGAACTATGTTATTTCCGTCGCTATCAACCGTGTTTTGCGGTTTCTTTATCGTAGAAACCGGCTTGAATCCTATCCTTATTACGAGGTCTTCACCGTTGGAGATTCCGCCTTGAATGCCTCCGCTACTATTAGTGGTCGTGGATACTTCCCCCCGATCATTTGCCTGGAATTCATCGTTATGCTCGGACCCCTTCATCAGTGTTCCGCTGAAACCGGAACCTATCTCTATACCTTTAGTTGCGGGTAAACTCATTAGGGCCTTTGCTAGTTCGGCGTTAAGCTTGTCGAATACGGGCTCGCCAAGACCTAAAGGCATGTTCCTGGCCACAAGGACTATAGATCCACCGACGCTATCTCCGGCTTTCTTCACTTCTTCTATTCGGCCTATCATTCTAGAGGCTACCTCATCCGAAGGGCACCTTACTATGTTTGAGTCTATGATTTCTCTGTCGAAAAAAGCAGGAGGAAATGGTGTACTTATTTCGTGAACTCTGTCAACGTACGCGCTAATTTCTATACCGTCTGTGGCTTTTATGAGTTGCTGGGCTATAGCTCCGGCGACTACTCTTGACACGGTTTCTCTTGCCGAAGATCTTCCTCCGCCTCTAGCGTCTCTTATGCCGTATTTACCCGAGTATGTGTAATCAGCATGAGATGGTCTGAAAGATTTTGTGAGACTTGCATAGTCCTCACTCTTTGCGTCCTTATTTCTTATTTGAAAAGCTATAGGTGTTCCAGTACAAACCGTTTTGCCACCCTCATCTTCAATGATGCCTGAGAGAAAAACAACTTTATCTTCTTCTTTTCTGTCTGTTGTAATTATTGACTGCCCTGGCTTTCTTCTGTCAAGTTCTGTTTGAACTTGTTCTAAATCAACAACTAAGCCCGAAGGGACGCCATCAATAACACCGCCGACTACTGCACCATGAGACTCCCCAAAGGTGGTTAATTGAAAGACCTTGCCTAAAGTGTTG
>CAWVZZ010000013.1:0-19450 GCA_963934745.1 uncultured Flavobacteriales bacterium
CACTCTAGTGGTAAATAAAATCAGAGGTTCTCTGAAAATTGCTGCTGTAAAAGCGCCAGGTTTCGGTGATAGAAGAAAGGCTATGCTTCAAGACATCGCTATTCTAACAGGTGGCCAAGTCATTTCTGAGGAGACTGGCCTTAAGCTAGAAAACACTTCGATTGATGATTTGGGTTCAGCTGAGAAAATCACTATTGATAAAGACAACACCATTATTGTAAACGGTGCTGGTACAAAGAAGGATATTATTGCTAGAGTAGGTCAAATCAAGGCTCAAATAGAATCAACTACTTCTGATTACGATAAAGAAAAACTTCAGGAACGTTTAGCTAAGTTAGCAGGAGGTGTAGCCGTGCTTTATGTCGGAGCTGCCACTGAAGTCGAGATGAAGGAGAAGAAGGATAGAGTTGATGACGCACTTCACGCTACTAGAGCCGCTGTTCAAGAGGGCATAGTGCCGGGTGGAGGAACAGCATATATACGTGCTGCTTCTAAACTTGATAAAGTCGAATGTGAAAATGCCGACGAGAGAACCGGTATTAGTATTGTCGTAAGAGCAGTTGAAGAGCCGTTAAGACAAATAGTTGCTAATGCAGGAGGTGAAGGAGCGGTTATTGTAAATACCGTAAGGGAAGGAAAAGGCGATTTCGGATATAACGCTAGAACTGAAGAATTCGTTAAGTTATTCGCAGCTGGGGTTATCGATCCTACGAAAGTTAGCCGTGTTGCTCTTGAGAATGCTGTTTCGATTTCCGGGATGATGCTCACTACGGAGTGTGTTATCTCTGACATTGAAGAAGAAGGATCTGCAATGCCTCCAGCTATGCCAGGTGGTATGGGTGGTATGATGTAATGAATACGTGGATTTGAGAGGTATATTCGTTGCATGTCTATAGAAGTCAATCACGTCACGAAAGTTTTTAATGGGCAAGCTGCCCTTAATGACGTGAGTTTAGATATACCTGCTGGACAAGTTTTGGGGCTTTTAGGGCCTAACGGAGCTGGTAAATCCACTCTTATGAGATTGATTTCCGGATACCTTCCTCCCACATCTGGGAGGTTAGAAGTTTGTGGTTTTAACGTTGACGATTCGCCTCTAGAAACGAAGAGTCGTCTAGGGTATCTACCAGAACATAACCCTTTACCGGAAGAAATGTACATCAGAGAGTATCTGATGTTCGTGGGTGGTATTTATAAGTTGACAGACCTTAAAAGCAGGGTAGAGCTCGTGATAGATAAAGTGGGGTTGAGACCTGAGATTCACAAGAAAATAAGTGAGTTATCGAAGGGGTTCCTTCAAAGAGTCGGACTTGCTGCTGCTATTATACATGAACCGGAGGTGCTGATATTAGACGAGCCTACTTCGGGTTTGGACCCTAATCAACTCATAGAAATAAGAGCCTTGATAAAATCTATGGGAAATGATAGAACGGTGATGCTCTCCACTCATATTATGCAAGAGGTTGAGGCGATGTGTGATAGGGTTGTGATTATTAATCGTGGCGAGATTGTGGCGGATGATAGTATTGAAGTTTTCATCTCTAGCGAAGGAGGTCTTGAGGCTGAATTTAAGAAGTTGACGTGTTGATGGGGGGCACTCAGGAACGAGGTACTGTATTCCGTTCTACGGGGTCTTGGTATGATGTGCAGGATTCTACTGGAGCTACAGTAAAGTGCACACTTAAAGGAAAAATCAGACTCAAGGGGATAAGAAGCACTAACCCTATAGCTGTAGGTGATTCCGTGTTATTCGTTCGGTCTGAAGACGAAATAGGAGTGATAGATACCATTGAAGAGAGAAAGAATTTCATCGCTAGAAAATCGGTAAACCTATCCAAGGAGAGTCATATCGTGGCCTCAAATTTAGATAGAGCTTTTCTTATCGTCACTATAGCATCTCCCAGAACATCCTCTGGTTTTATAGATAGATTTTTAGTTACTGCGGAAGCCTATGGAATCCCCACAACTATTGTATTCAATAAGATTGATTTACTAGTAGATGATGTTTCTTCTGAAGAGAGGCAGCAAGAGCTAGAAAGAATATACTCTAATATCGGCTACGAGATAGCTAAGGTTTCTGCTACTACTGGAGAGGGTATTCAGGAGTTAAAAAAGTCTCTAAAAGATGGAATTAACTTACTGGCTGGGCATAGTGGAGTAGGGAAGAGCACCATCATTAACAGCCTCATGCCGGGCTTAGAATTAAAGACCGCAGACGTTTCTGAATCACATTCTAAGGGTAGGCATACGACCACTTTTGCAGAGATGTTCATTATTCCAGGTGGTGGGTTTATAATTGATACACCGGGTATTAAAGGCTTCGGACTTATCACCATAGAGCGTCAAACCCTCAACCATCAATTCCCCGAGATATTTTCTTATATCTCTGGATGTAAATTTCACAATTGCGTTCATACAGGTGAGCCTGGATGTGCTGTTAAAAAGGCAGTTGAAGAAGGCAAGATTTCTGAGGAGCGTTACTCAAACTATTACGAGATGTACGAGACGTTTGAGGAGGGGCCTTATCGCTAGGTTTCAAACGTGGGTTACACCCTAGAACAGTAAAGTCCGTTTACTCTCAGATCTTTCGTGTTGTACTTAATCCTCGCGCCTGTGTTTCTGTCAATAACATCTATTCCTATAGAACGAAGTATTCCGTCTCCAGCAGCACAATCCCATTCCATATAGGGTCCGGTTCGCGAGTGTATTTCTGCTTCACCTAGGGCTAATTCACAAAACTTTAGTGCCCCACTCACAGGCCTAGCCACGACATCTTTAGGATTTATCCCTGGAGGAGTTAGCGCATTTACTGTAGCCTTCTCATTCCATGAAGTTACTAGCCTGAATGGCTTCCTAGCCTTTCGGGTAACTACTCTCCGTGAATTACTGCCATCGAGTTGGCATATTGAAAAACCCATGCCTTCAACGCCGTAATAAATCGTGTTCGTTAAAGGATCTGCTACTACTCCGATTATGGGGCCTGAATTATCACACAGAGCGATGTTTACTGCAAAACCCGATCTGCTTTTGAGGAACGATTCCGTCCCGTCAAGTGGGTCTACTAGCCAGAAAAACTCCCAATCCCTTCTAGTTGAATACTCAGGTGCCTTCGCTTCCTCACTTAAAATAGGAATTTTCAGGGGTTCTAAAATCTCTGCTATAACTTTTTGGGATGCGAAATCTGCATCTGAAACCAGAGATCCGTCGAGTTTTGATTCAATGTGTAGTTCCTCATCCGAAGCTGTAATTACGTCTAGAAGCGCTCTAGCTCCTGCACCAGCTGCCTCGAGTGCTTTGCTAGCACAAAGGTTTATAAGTTCCGGAGACATCATGCCACTAATATAACTACCTTTGCCCCGATGCAGGGGTGCCGCATGGCTGAGATAATACCCTTCGAACCTTACCAGATTATGCTGGAAAGGAAGTTGTCAAAAGTGTCTTCCCAAAAAGCACTCCAGCGTCATTAAACTCAATTTATATTTAGATGCGCTATTTATTGTTTTTCACTGCATTTTTAGCTCCTTTTTTCTCAGTAGCCCAAATCGATTCCATCAACCTTCTTCAGCCCGCAGCCGTTACTGCTGTGACTTCTGATGCTAGAGCTCCCTTTGCTCACACAGATATTTCAGCTGATGACCTTAAGGCTCGTGATGCTTCACAAGACCTCCCATTCTTACTCCGTTTTTCTCCATCAGTAGTAGTTACTTCAGATGCAGGTAACGGAATAGGATATACGGGTATGCGTATTAGAGGTATTGATGCAACTCGTGTAAACGTAACGATTAATGGTGTGCCACTTAACGACGCTGAGTCGCAGGGTGTGTACTGGGTGGATCTTCCAGATTTAGGATCAAGCGTTAACAATCTTCAAATCCACAGGGGAGTCGGTACCAGTACTGTTGGTCCTTCATCTTTCGGTGGTTCTGTTGCCATTAACACCCTAGGTAAAGTTGTTACTCCTGAGATTTCTGCAGTTCTGGCTGCAGGATCTTTCGGCTCAAGAAGAATGACCGCGTCGTGGACCACAGGAATGATAGGCGATGGCTGGTCATTTGATGGTAGAGTTTCACAGATTAACTCTGATGGATATATAGATAGAGCCACTAGTGAGTTGTTCTCTTTATACGGTTCTGCTACTAAGCGTTGGGAGACTGGACGTGTGTCATTTACTCAAATGAACGGAACAGAGCGCACTTACCAAGCTTGGTACGGAGTTCCACAACTAGCTACTGACGAAGCAACGACAGATGAGGAAATCATTGAATGGGCTTATAACAGCGGGGAGTATGGATACGGATCCGACACGACTAGGATCAATGATTTATTATTAAACCGCCGCCGCCATAACTACTACACTTACGGGGATGAGGTGGATGATTATGCGCAGAACCATAGCCAGATTCACTTTGATCAATCAGTAGGTATTGCTAACGTGGGTCTTACTTTATACCAAACCCTAGGCAATGGCTTTTACGAGCAACAAAAACTTGGAGATGATTACGAGTCATACGGTTTAGTCTCACCAGATACAGCTATACAAACTTCAGACGTTATCCGTCGTAGATGGTTAGATAACACACTTCAGGGTGGTCTTCTAAATGTCAACATGACTTTCGGAAACATCACCGTTGATGGTGGAGGAGCCTATTCTCAATACGAAGGAGGTCATTTCGGGGAGATTATCGAAATGGAAAACGTAGATGCTGGACACAGATATTACGATAACGTAGGTACTAAGACAGACTTGAGTGTTTACACGCGTACTACTCTGGCCTTGCTCGATGATAAATTAAGATTTCAAGGTGAGATTCAAGTTCGTAGTGTAGAGTATTCTGCTACAGGGATTGATTCGGACCTCAGAGACTTCACAATCGGAGACACGCTTTCTTTCTTCAATCCTAAGTTTGGATTAGATTTCATGCCCAATTCAAATAATAGAGCTTTCTTCTCTATCGCAAAAGCACATAGAGAGCCTTCGAGAAGTGATTATTTAGACAGCCCTCAATCAACTGAGATTCTACCTGAACAACTAATGGATTTCGAATTAGGATTTCGTCACTCTCATGAAAAGTGGGCTGTGGAGATAGGAGCGTATATGATGCAATACCACAATCAGTTAATCGCAACAGGTGCGCTTAACGATGTGGGTAGCCCCATCAGAGTTAACGTAGAAGAGTCTTACCGTCGTGGTCTTGAACTTCAAGCTGGAGTACAAGTTTCACCTAGAATTAGATGGGATGGAAACCTGACTTTATCTCAGAATAAAATCCCTGAATTCACAGAAGTTATATATGACTATGATTCGTCTATGCCTTACGTTAATGATGTTATTCATTACGACACAGACATTGCTTTCTCTCCTTCTGTGGTAGGGTCAAGTATTATCGGGGTTAGTCTATGGGATGGGACTTCTTTCTTCTCTGAAGAGGCATTTAAAATAGATGTAGAGTTTGCTTCAAAATACGTAGGTAAGCAGTTCTTAGATAACACATCAATTCGTGAAAGCTTAGGGTCAATTTACACTGGCATTACATTATATGATGACAGAGCATCATTGCCAGCATACTTAGTGCATGACGTTATTATTAGATGCTCTACGAAGAATGCAGCAGGTAAAGAATTCGGCTTAAGCATATTCGCGAACAATATACTAGACCATATGTACAGTGCGAATGGTTGGACATACAGCTATAGATCTGGCGGTGCTAATGCTACGACTACTGAGAATTACGTTTACCCTCAGGCGGGAAGAAATGGTTTTGTTAGTCTGAGCGTTAAGTTCTAATTTTAGAGAATGAGATTAAGTATTGTAAGCCTTTCGGTATTTGTCGCTCTACTGAGCTTTTCTTCAAGCGCACAGATATATATGTACACCATGCCATTTGAAGAAAGCCCTCACGAGGGTACTTGGCTTCAATGGCCACATAACTACACATACGGTGGAGGCGCAGAAGACGCTGAACCTACATGGGTTGCGATGACAGAGGCACTAGTAACAGGAGAGAAGGTTCATCTTATCGCTTACAATACTGAAGAGGTAGTTCACATTAATAGCGCGCTTGAAGAAGCTGGGGTAGCTATGGAAAATGTGGACTTCTTCATAAGCCCTAACGACGATTATTGGGTCCGTGATAACGGTCCCATTTTCGTTAATAATATCGAGGGTGAATTAGTGATTCTAGACTGGGGGTTTAACGGATGGGGAGGTGATACACCCTATGAATTGTGTGATGAGATCCCTGCATTTGTAGGCGAAGAACTGGGGCTTCCAGTTGTCGATCTTAATGCTATGGTGCTCGAAGGTGGAGCTTTTGAAATAGACGGAGCAGGGAGCATGATGGCGACTAGATCATCTATTACGGGGAACGATAGAAACCCAGGATTAACGGAGGCTGAAATTGAAGGCTATATGACGCAGAATTTGGGTGTCACGAATTTTATTTGGCTGGATGGACAGTTCGGAGGACAGGAAGATATCACGGACCAACACATAGACGGCTTCTTGAAATTTCACGGCGACAACACGATAGTCACAATGAATTCTTCGGATCTCAACTACTGGTATGTTAGCGCATCAGACAGGGAAATCATTTTCAACGCCACGAATGCAAGCGGTGAACCGTATAACTATGTTTACCTCCCGCTCACTCAATACCCTGTTACAACCACTTGGGGACAGCCCGTAGGATTCAGATGTACTTACGCGAACTACTACGTTGCAAATACCGTGGTCCTCGTTCCTAACTACGACGACCCTATGGATGAGGTTGCAAATGGGCTAATTCAGGAGCTATACCCTGATAGAGTAGTTGTGGGTGTTAATTCCAGAAACATAGTTCTCTACGGCGGGATGATTCACTGCGTCACTCAGCAGCAACCTGTGCCCGCAAACTCAATAGGCGTAGACGATATTCCACAAGAACTTCCTATAGGTGAACTGATTCAGGTCCTCGATCTTAGCGGTCGCCTAGTTGGCTCTCCTGAAAAAGGAATCATATATCTGTGGGTGTATTCTAGCGGCAGAGTAGTGAAGGCTATTTCTGAATAGCGCTCTTTATCTGATTAACCGTGTCGGGATGCCTCATGACATGACCGCTTTGGATGATATGAAACCTTACGTTTCCCAAACCCTGTAGCTTTTCTCTCAATGAACTTGACCACTTGTAGGGTATGATTTTATCTCGGTCACCGAACACAAAGTGTGCTTCAAAACTCTTGTTTTTCTTGAGTAATTCCACTAGCTTTTCTTCATCAGGCCAAAACCTCTTATGCCCAGCCCATCCATAAGCTACCCTTTGTCTTATCTCTGGATTATCAGTGTGAAACCTACCGAAGTGGTGTTTGTGACTTGAGATTAACCCCACTTTGTACAGTGAGTCTATAAGCCATCGATTCATTCTAGGGAATTTATCTACTAACCCCCAACAGTATCGTCCGACCAAAGTGTTTACCACGAATTTGTAGAGCTTACCCATCTTCAGTCCATCAGGAGCAAGGACGATAATTCTATGAAAATTTAAGGGAAAATTTTCGTACAGACTGAGCGCAACCCTGCTACCCATAGAGTATCCAAGAAGCTCAGATTCAACATTTCCCCATCTCTCTTTAATCATCTTTTCCAAGGCCGCCATTAATATATCTGGTGGCAGAATTTTGTCGACTTTAATTGGTGGTAAAGGCTTGCTTTTTCCGTGATGAAGTAAGTTGACCGACAGTAGTGCAGTGTTGCTATCGTAGATGGGCATAAAGCTTTCCATTTCTTTAGCCGTCCTATCGAAGCCGTGAAAAGCGATCACAACCCTATCGGTAACTCCTGAAACAGCAGGTTTTATCCACCCTTCGAACTGCCACCCGTTATTTATCCAAATCACTTTCATGCCTTCACTCATTTTGCTAAGGTCGTAAATAGTGATAGAGTGTGGAAAAAGTGAGGGTTACTTAATAGATGTTTTATTTAAATGATGCCTTAACTTTGCGCCGGTTACTTGCATTCGTAACCGGCAGCTTTGAAGTGAGTTTTTCACTAAAAGGTCGCCGGATAAAAAAAAAATGCCCAAAGACTCGAGCATAAAGTCGGTACTTATTATCGGCAGTGGTCCCATAGTTATAGGTCAAGCCTGTGAGTTTGACTATAGTGGCTCTCAAGCTGCACGTTCTTTAAGAGAGGAAGGGATAGAGGTTACGCTGATTAATTCTAATCCAGCTACCATCATGACTGATCCAGTTATGGCTGATAACATCTACTTAGAACCTCTCGAGCCGGAGTCTATTGTTAAGATTCTAGAGATGCATGATATCGATTCTGTTCTACCCACAATGGGTGGCCAAACAGCTCTTAACCTCGCAATCAAATGTGATGAGATAGGAATTTGGGAAAAGCATGAAGTAAAGATTATCGGTGTAGATATCAGTGCTATTGAAATCACTGAGAATAGAGAGGAGTTCAGATTGCTTATGGAAAGGATAGACATTCCCATGGCTCCACAAGCAACGGCTAAGAGCTTTTTAGAAGGGAAGGAGATAGCACAAAAATTCGGATTTCCACTTTGCATCAGAGCTTCATTCACTTTAGGTGGAACCGGAGCATCTGTAGTTCATGCTAAGGAAGATTTTGAAGCGAGGCTTACTGATGGATTACATAAATCGCCTATTCACGAGGTGATGATAGATAAGGCACTTCTAGGGTGGAAGGAGTTTGAGTTAGAGCTTCTCCGAGATGCGAATGATAATGTGACTATAGTTTGTTCTATAGAAAACATGGATCCTATGGGAATTCATACCGGAGATTCGATTACAGTAGCACCAGCTATGACGCTGTCCGATGCTACATATCAACGCATGCGCGATATGGCCATTAAAATGATGCGCAGTATTGGAGAATTTGCGGGAGGATGTAATGTTCAGTTCGCCGTATCACCTGATGAGAAGGAAGATATCATTGCAATTGAAATCAATCCTAGAGTGAGTCGTTCTTCAGCTCTTGCATCTAAAGCCACAGGTTATCCTATTGCTAAATTAGCTTCGAAGCTTGCTATAGGTTATCACCTTGATGAACTTAAGAATACTATAACAGGTAGTACTTCTGCTATGTTCGAGCCTACTCTAGACTACGTTGTAGTAAAAATCCCGCGTTGGAATTTCGATAAATTCCCGGGAGCGGATAGACAACTCGGACTTCAGATGAAATCCGTGGGAGAGGTTATGGCTATTGGAAGGTCGTTCCAAGAAGCACTCCAGAAAGCATGTCAATCACTTGAGATTAAGAGAAATGGACTAGGGGCAGATGGAAGAGAACTAAAGGATAAAGATGCTATTATGCATAGCCTAGCTCATCCATCATGGAATAGACTGTTCCATATTTACGATGCGTTTAAGCTAGGTCTTCCTTTTCATAAAATTCACGAAGCTACTCAGATAGATCCTTGGTTCTTGCGCCAAATAGAAGAGCTACTCATGCTCGAAAAGGATATCGAAAAGGAGACCATTGAGTCTATTGAGCGCGCGTTGTTGATGGAAGCAAAACGTAAAGGCTATGCCGACAGACAGATCGCCCATCTTTTAGATTGTCTTGAAAGTGAGGTGCATGAGCGTCGTAGGGCCGAAGGAATTAAAAGAGTATATAAACTGGTGGACACTTGTGCCGCCGAATTCCCAGCCGTCACGCCATATTACTATTCTACTTTTGAAGAGAATGACAATGAAAGTGTCGTTTCGGATAAGAAGAAAGTCATAGTTTTAGGTTCTGGTCCTAACAGAATAGGGCAGGGGATTGAATTTGACTACTGCTGTGTTCATGGAGTCTTAGCCGCAAAGGAATGTGGTTATGAAACCATCATGATTAACTGTAATCCAGAGACGGTTTCTACCGATTTCGATACAGCTGATAAATTGTATTTCGAGCCCGTGTTTTGGGAGCATATTTACGATATCATCCTCCACGAAAATCCAGTTGGAGTTATAGTTCAACTTGGAGGCCAAACAGCTCTCAAGCTCGCTGAAAAACTAGATAGATATAACATCCCAGTTCTAGGCACTTCTTATAAGGCGCTAGACTTAGCTGAGGATAGAGGTAGCTTTTCTACTTTGCTTAAAAAGGAAGGTATTCCCTACCCGAAATTCGGAGTTGTGGAGAATGCAGACCAGGCTGTGGACTTATGTCGTAAGCTAGGTTTCCCTCTTCTCGTTAGACCATCCTACGTGTTAGGTGGGCAGAAGATGAAAATTGTGATTAACGAGGAAGATCTAGCGAATCACGTGGTATCCATCCTCAAGCATATGCCAGAAAATCAAATTCTACTCGATCACTTTTTAGAGGGAGCATTAGAATGTGAGGCCGATGCTATTTGCGATGGGGAAGATGTTCGAATTATTGGAATCATGCAGCACATTGAGCCCGCAGGAATACACTCCGGTGATAGCTACGCGTTATTGCCTCCTTTCGATTTAAGTGAAGTCGTAATCGCAAAGATTAAAGACTATACCCGACGTATAGCTTTCGCGCTTGAAACTAGAGGATTGATTAATGTTCAGTTCGCGGTGCAAGGCGATGAGGTTTATATAATTGAAGCGAACCCACGAGCTTCAAGAACGGTTCCGTTTATTTCGAAAGCATATGGTGTGCCCTATGTGAATCAAGCAACAAAGGTGATGCTAGGTGAGAAGAAGATTTCTGAGATGCCTCACTCACCCCTCTTAGAAGGATTTGCTGTTAAGATCCCTGTGTTCAGTTATTCAAAGTTCCCTAACGTGAATAAGGAGTTAGGACCTGAGATGAAATCTACTGGAGAGGCTATTAGATTCATACCGGATTTAAAGGATCCGTTCTTTAGAAAAATATACAGTGAACGCAACTTATATTTGAGTAAGTAAATATGAAGTTTTTACTCTATATCATTTTATCGTGGATTGTTTTTCGCTGGCTCAACCGGATTTTCGGTGGTTCGCGTCAGCAGCCGCACCCTCCACCGCGTCCACATGGGGATAATAAGCCTAAAAGTAAAAAACCGGATTCAGATAAAATCGGAGATTACGTCGATTACGAAGAAGTAGACGATTAAAGATTTGCCGACCGTCGCGCAAGTATTAACTTGCTGCATGCAGAAAGTCGACCTTAAAAAATTATTAAATAATGCGATTCCGCATTTTATTGCGATAGCTGCTTTATACTATGTTGCTTTACTTTTTTATGCACCCACATTTGATTCTAAAAGCCTAAGCCAAAGCGATACAGATCATTACGTTGGAATGTCCCAAGAAGCTCTCAGTTATGAGGCAGTAGATGGTGAGCGAACTTCTTGGACTGACAGTATGTTCGGAGGGATGCCCACTATCCAAATATCTGGGACAGGTCAGATGACATTCTCTAAATGGATTTGGAAGTTCTTGCGAATGATAATGAGTCCAGAAGTGATGACCTTATTTATGGCAATGCTTTCTGCGTATGTGTTAGCGCTGTGTTTAAGAGCCCCGCCATTAGTTGCGTTCATAGTTGGAGCCACATTCGGATTGGGTTCGATAAACACTTTGTATATCGCAGCTGGCCACGCTACTAAGGTTAGAGCCATAGCGATGATGCCAGGAATACTGGGAGGTGTGATTGCTGCATTTAGAGGTAGGCGGTGGCTGGGAGTGGGTATTGCGGCTCTGTTTACGACCATCCATCTCGATGCGAATCATCTGCAAATGACATATTATTTGTTGTTCCTACTCACAGCTGTAGGGATATCAGAATTGATTTATGCTTTTCTTAAAGGCCAAATCAAATCCGCCCTCATTACTTCATCCCTTCTTATAGTTGCTGCAGTTGTCGCTGTTTTGCCATCAGCTCCCAACTTGTACTTAACGAAGAACTATTCTCATCACACCACAAGAGGAGAGGCAATATTACCAGTTTCGGAGTTCACCTCTAATTCCTCATCTGGGCTAGACAAAGATTATATTCTTGAGTACAGCATGGCTAAAGGCGAGTGGCTTTCCATGATGGTTCCGAATGTGAAAGGTGGGACAGAAAGCATGAAGGTACAGGGTAAGGATTACCCAAGTTATTGGGGGGAGCAAAGCTTCAGTGGTGGTGCTTTTTATTTCGGATCTATAGCCTTCGCATTTATGCTAGCCTTCTTCTTTTTCAGTAAGGACAGAATCAGATGGCCCATTCTTATTATCACAATTTTAGCCATAATATTATCTTGGCGAGACGCTTCACCAATCTCTGATTTCTTCATAGATCATTTCCCACTCTTCAATAAGTTTAGGGATACGAAGATGATGCTTGTCCTTGTACAATTATGTGTAGCCACTACCCTTACCCTTTCGTTGAAGCAGGTTTGGGAGGATGGAGTATCCTCCAAATGGAAGCCAGTAATTTTCTCATTATCAGGAGTGCTAGCCCTACTCTTAATTATATACATTCTGCCAGGAGTGTTTTTTGATTTCCACTCTTCAATACGGACTGATCAGCTCTGGGACCATTTCGGTGGAGGTGTAATTAAAGAGTTGAGGGTGAATATTTTTAGAACGGATTTACTGCGAACCCTAGGCCTAATATCAATTGCAACGGCAGGTCTGTTTGTAATGTTGAAGGGATTAGTAAGTAAGAAGATAGTAATGCCCATTCTTGCCTTGATTATGGTTGCTGACTTGTTCTTTGTAAACATGAGGTATATGTCAGAACGCAATTGGAGATCCAACACATCAGCTCTTTTTCCTCACACTGCTTCATCAGAAGATTTATCACTTTTAGAACAAGAGTCATCAGGTCTAGTGGACTTTGATACAGTTAAACGCCAATACTTGAAGGCTGCAAAAGAGAAGTTAGGTCATAGCGTGAGAAAGAATTCTGCGGCTGACCACTCAGCTTCATTTAGTGCTCTGAACTCTTTGACTCACTATAGAGTTATAAACTGGTCTAACCCATTTAACGATGCTAGAACTTCATATTTTCACAAATCTGTAGGCGGCTATCACGGTGCTAAACTACGCCGATATCAAGATTTCATCACCCACATTCTCTCCCCTGAGATTCAAAAATTCGCGGAGATTGCTAGTACAAGTATATCCGGGATTACTGAAGCTGAAAAAGGAATACATGGCCTCAGCATGCTCAACACTAAGTATATTTTAAACGGTGGTCCGAATCCTGTACCTCTAAGAAGTGCTCTCGGTCCAGCTTGGGTGGTACACGATGTGAAGTGGGTGTCGGATGCGGAGACGGAGCTCAATTCAATTAGAACGACCGAAGTTAGTAGAACAGCAATTGTACATGAAGAGTTTAAGGTTTTGATTGATTTACCTATTATAACAGAACTTGATTCTTCTATTACTTCTTCAGTTAAGCTATTAAATTACCACCCCGAGGGGAGCACTTATGAAGTGATTACAAATCATGATGGTTTGTTAGTGTTAAGTGAGATATGGTATCCAGAGGGATGGAGCGCGACTGTTAATGGTAAGTATACTGAACTGGTCAGAGCTAACTACATTCTACGAGCCCTCCCTGTTTCTTCAGGCACAAGTGAGGTCGTTCTTAGCTACAATCCACTAGGAGCTCAATTCGCGAGCCTGCTCAGTTATGCTGGAAGTGTATTTTTATTCTGTTTCTTAATGTTGTCCTTTTTTATGTCATCACGTCAGAAAAACGAAGACATTGAAGCATAATAAAACAGAAATATTAATAGCTAGTTCCAGTAGTGACTGGTCGGATGAGATATGGTCGGATTGGGACAGGGTTCTCATCTCTAATCCTAGTGCGTATTTGAACTCTAAGAGTATAAAAGCGGCCCTGGATGTTCCACATAGGAAATTACAAGCAGTAAGGTGGGTTGATGAAAACGCATGCACGATAGGAGTGGCTCAGATTGAAGATTCTCACGCTCTCTCCCAGTCTGAAGGTCACTTCCTCAAAGCTGATAAGCCTGTTTTCAAGCTGGCCCAAAGATACCTCTACCGCGGTGATGGCATCTTTCAGTTTCCAGTGAGAGTAATGGGAACGGTTCTTTCTAGTGGAGATCACGCGTATAGGTTTACAGATGCCTTTCCGGAGTCAGGACGTCACAACGCTCTTCACGAAGCGTTAAATATTAAGTGCATTGATTCGTCTGAGCCACCTAAGTCGTCACTTATAAAAGATCATTATACGGACAAGCCTTGGGAGGAAAAACTTGCTGGACGATCTCAATGGCATAAGGATTGGATTGATTTGGAATTCGACCCGGTTATGGAAGTGGACTTAAACCCCAACTGGAACACTTTTGAAGATTACACCGCTGCATTAAGAAAAAAATCCAGGACCAAAATCAGAAGAATTCTACGCGGATCAGAGGAACTTGTATTAAAGAATCTTACTCTTAACAAGGTTCAAGCCTACTCCCAAGACCTCCACGCTTTATACAATCAAGTGTACGATAGAGCTGGATTTAAGTTAGGGCGATTGTACCCTGAAGACTTAGTAGAACTTAAGAGGCAATGGGGCGACCACTTTCCTGTCATTGCGTATTATCTAGACGATAAATTAGTGGGTTTTCAATGTGGGATCACTACGGAATCGTGTACAGAGGCGTTCTTCGTGGGTTTCTCCTTTGAAGAGAATAAGATTCATTCTATTTACCAAAGAATGTTGTTAGAATTCATCAAGCAAGCTATAACCACAGGGTCTCAACGCATCGCTTTGGGAAGGACAGCTTTAGATATTAAGTCCTCGCTTGGAGCCTGTCCTAAAAGACTTATTTGTCACATGAGAGTTGATAGACCATTAGTACATGTATTAACTAAAGTTATTGCAAGGGCTTCCTCTCCAAAGATTCCGCAGCTTAAGCGAGCGTGGGACGACGAAAGTGTTTCTATATTAGCATAAATCACACTGCTTGCGAATTATTTCTGAAATACCACATCCCCTTATGCGAATCACCATCTTAGGGTGGAATGATAAGTATCAACTCCGGTTTGAGTTAGATAGGTATGAGCAGATGTTTAAGTATGATATGGATTCCGTAACTGTTGATGAGTTAAATAGTAAAGCGGCTTTAATGGCAGAGGAAGTATTGTTGAGGTTTGTGAGTATGAGATCACAATTACTAAAAATAAAATAATTATTAACGAGGACTAAATAATTTAGATATGCAGAAATATGCTTGGATAATAGGATTGATTTGGTTGAGTGGTTTGACGTTTTTACACTTCTCACCAAAAGATGTAAGTAAAGTAGAGGGCACACCTGTCATAGCATTCGTTTTAGGTGACTCTATTCAACAAGGAATGTTCCTTATAGATACATTACAGCAGTCTCTTCAGCAGAACATCGAGACGGTGAATGACATGCTACTCGAAGAAGCTATCCCCCTTCAAGAGGAAGCACAAGAATTAATCAGTTATGCAAACACTAGACAAGCCACAGCAAGAGAAATAGAGATAGCTAAGCAACGAGTGTACGAGATTGAGAGCATCTTAAATCAGATGCAACAGGAAGCATCTATCAGCATTAGTACTCAAGAGCAAACCATGCAAATCACCATTACTACATTCCTCACAAAAAAACTCCAGGAGTATTCAGAAGAAAATGGTATTGACATTATCTTTAATAGAGGTCTTAGTGGTGAAGGGGTCCTTTATGGTTCCGACGCCTTTGATATTACGGCTGATGTTTTGGAAAAATTAAACGCCACGAAATGACATTCGCAGAGTCAAAAAAGAAAGCACACATTGTAGAGTATATCCTCTTTCTATGGCAGATTGAAGATCTTATCCGTGCTGCAGAATTTAACCCAACTTATTTAGAGAGTTGGGCTGAGGATACTGCTGCGCAAGAAGGTACTGACCCAGAGAAGGAGAGAGAGTGGATAGTCCAGTTAGCCGCTGACATGAGGTCACAAGGGAAAAAAGAAAAAGGTCACGTACTACGAGTAAGTGAACCATTAGTCGAATTAGCACACCTGCACGAGATGCTAGTCGGTCCTCTTGAGGATCATAGGTATAAAGAATCATTTGAAACCGCCACACCATTATTGTCGGAACTATCAGCAAAACAGCCTGGACCTGAAATCCATCCTGTAGAACAGCTGTTGATAGGACTCTACGGTTGGCTCATGTTACGAATGAAGAAGCAAGCTGTTTCTGCCGAAACCGAAGCTGGATTTGTCGCCTTTAGAAATTGGGCAAATGCTTTAGCTAAGGGACATATCCGGGTGTACTATGGAGACAAAGCCTCAACTTAAAATATCGAGAACATTATTATTAGCTGATAATAAAGATGTGATTACATCGTTTCGAAGTGCTCTCACCGCTTCGGCAGAATTACTTGTAGCCTCAACAACCGCCCAAGCTCTCAACTATTTAGAATCTTCAAAAGTCGAAGTGATAATATCGTGCCCGAAATTTTCGAATTCAACAGGCATTCATTTCTTCGAACAAATCATGTCCGATCACCCAGATCCTGTAAGGATACTCATTACGGAGAAGAATGATTTGGACACTGTAATAGATGCGATTAATAAAGGTAGAATATATAAGTATATATTAAAACCATGGGATGAGTCACAACTCGGCGAACTAGTTTGTGAAGCCTCCAAGCTATATTCGCTAAGAACTGATTTAGAGAAAAGAGTATCAAATTACAATGAGCAACTATTACAAGTAGAACTCAACCTAGAATCATTAATAGATGATATAGACACCTCAAATGAGCTCAGCACTAACTCTAAATTCGATTTAATAACCCGACTAAAGAGCACCATAATACTGCTAGGAATCCCAGATTAATCCTAGAGGTACTTGAAATCCTCTCCTGCCTTTATATTCTGAAGTGTTTCATAGATGAGTTTAATACAACTCTCTACATCATCCTTATGAACCATCTCTACAGTCGTGTGCATATAACGAAGAGGTAGGGAGATTAAAGCGCTTGGTACTCCAGAGTTAGAATATGCGAATGCATCGGTGTCGGTTCCCGTTGAACGAGACGCTGCCATTCTCTGAAAGTCAATCTTGTTTTCCTCAGCCGTATCAATTATCCTTTGAAGTAAATTGTTTTGGACTGCGGGGCCATAAGTAACGGCAGGTCCTTTTCCTGCAGCTGTATCGCCTTGTTCAATTTTATTCAGCATAGGAGTGTGCGTACAGTGACAGACATCTGTCACGATAGCCATATCGGGCTTGATGCGCTCAGCAATCATTTGGGCTCCTCTTAAACCTATTTCTTCTTGTACAGAATTAGTGATATATAGCCCAAAAGGCAACTTTACTTTATTCTCCTTCAACAATCTAGCAACCTCGGCTATCATAAATCCACCAGCTCGATTATCCAAAGCGCGGCCTACATACCAGTCCTTATTCAGTATCATAAATTCATCTGGATACGTTACGACGCATCCCACATGAATTCCCATCTTCGCCACCTCCTTTGCGTCTTTAGCTCCAACGTCTAAAAATAAATTTTTCACTTTAGGTGTTTCCTCCTTACCTGGAGTCCTAGTGTGTATTGCTGGCCATCCGAAAAGCCCTGTTACGTGCCCTTTCTTAGTATGGATAATCACCCTTTTAGATGGAGCAATTTGATGATCTGAACCTCCATTTCTTCGGAGGTAGATAAATCCCTTAGGATTAATGTAGTGTACGAACCAGCTGATTTCATCAGCATGCGCCTCGATAACTACCTTATACTTAGCCTTCGGATTGATTACTCCCACTACAGTGCCATAAGTATCTACGAAATGCTCGTCGATATAGGGCTTAATGTAATCGAGCCAAATCTTCTGTCCCTCTACTTCGAATCCTGTTGGTGAAGGATTATTTAAATATTTCTCAAGAAATTTTTCAGATTTCTTCGTGATAATTTTCTTTTTTGCCATGAAGTAAAATTAACTATTCCAGCTTTAAAAACAGTATTCGTTTTTATCAATGCATGCACCTGCAATGCGGCGCCTTGCTTCTTTGCAATTAAATGGTTCAACTTTAGTGAATCTCCTCATTCCCATGAGCATCATTTTAAGTTCATCACCTTCAGCGAATCCCATTAAAGCATCGCGGCCAGATACATTGATCTTGTCAGCTACGCTGTGGACGTATGTGCTCATGATATCAATCTGTAGTTCTGAAGCTTCAGCTCCTTTTGCTATGTGAAGTTTTTGGACTCTAAGCACCACAGACTCTGCAGCGTAAAGCCAGTTCATCATGTCAGCAATGTTCATGAGAACCTCCTGCTCCTTCGCTAATGTCATCATCAGTTTCTGAGCAGCTGAGCCAGCAACCATGAGGACGGCTTTTTTAAACTTTTTAATGTACTCTAGATGACGTTCGAAAACATCAGATGGAGGTGGTCCGAATTCAGGTATACCCGTTAGTTCAGATGCCACAGCCATAGCAGGTGTCATAAGATCCATCTCTCCTTTCATGGCTTTCTTTAAAATCATATCCACAGTTAACATGCGGTTGATTTCGTTAGTTCCTTCAAATATTTTATTGATCCTTGCATCCCTGTATGATCTCTCGGCCCTCGTTTCTGCAGAATATCCCATGCCTCCGTGAATCTGAACAGCTTCGTCAACTATATAGTCTGCGATGTCAGAAACTAGGACTTTTATAATCGCACATTCAGGAGCAAACGATGCAATTCCTTTTAGAGTTGCTTCCCCGTGGTTCATTCCATCCGCTTCTAAAGCGGCGATAGCATCATCAATGTTTTGGGTTGCTCTGTATGTTGCTGATTCTGCAACGTATGTTAGAATAGCCATCTCCCCGATCTTATGTCGGATGGCTCCGTACTTAGAAATAGGTCGACCGAATTGCTCTCTTTCATTAGCGTATTTGATTGATATAGCCACTCCATCTTTGCAGGCTCCCATAACCACTCCACCTAGTTTTATTCTTCCTATGTTTAAAATATTAACGGCGATTTTAAAGCCTTTCCCTCTTTCGTAAAGAAGATTCTCAACCGGAACATTCACGTCGTTAAAGAATACTTGACGAGTACTAGAACCTTTAATTCCCATCTTTTTCTCTTCGGGGTTCATAGTGATTCCATCATATTCTTTTTCTAGAATAAAAGCACTTAAATTCTCATCATCATCGATTTTCGCGAACACGATAAATATATCTGCAAATCCTGCATTAGTGATCCACATCTTCTGTCCGTTAACAACGTAATGTGTACCTGCTTCGTTAAGCACGGCTTTAGTCAGAGCACTATTGGCATCAGATCCAGAGCTCGGCTCTGTCAGACAGTAAGCCCCCTTTAATTTTCCAGTAGCTAATCTGGGTATGTATTTTTCTTTCTGTGCTTGGGTGCCGTAATATAGAATGGGTAAGGTGGCAATTCCGGTGTGTGCACTGAAACTAACGGCAAATGAATGGCCACCTCCAACACCTTCGGTGATGATCATAGTGCTTTTAAAGTCAAGCCCAAGCCCCCCTAATGATTCGGGGATAGAGCTGCTTAGAAGCCCTAGTTCTCCCACTTCCTCGA
>CAWVZZ010000014.1:0-18680 GCA_963934745.1 uncultured Flavobacteriales bacterium
TTTGGGGGTTAATAGCGCTGATAATACCAGTATTAATTCACCTTCTTCATTTACGGCGTTACAAAGAAGTAGCGTTCTCGAATGTAGCCTTCCTAGCTGACGTTCATAAAGAGACTAAATCTCGTCACAGATTAAAAAACCTTCTAGTCCTTTTAATGAGACTAATAGCGTTCGGGGCTATAGTGTGTGCGTTTGCAGACCCTTTCATACCACTTAATACAGATGGCTCAGCTAATCATTATCCAACTAACACAGTAGGGATATACATAGACAACAGCCCATCAATGTTAGCTCATGGAGAAGATGGTGAATTGCTTCAAATAGCTAAATCTAGAGCTACCGAAATAATAAACGAATATTCTGAAACCGATAAGTTTAACGTTATAACCAACGATTTCAAAGGAGAATTCTCCCGTAATCTAACACAGGAAGAGAGCCTAGAGAAAATCGCATCTATTAAACCTATGCCTTTCTCTCGCGACATTAACACCATCGTGAGACGAGTTGGAGATAACACCATCGAAGCTCTCAATTCAAACCGCATACTTTACATTCTCAGCGACCTACAGAAAACAACTCATAAACTATCAGAGAACTTTTCTCCAGACACGAACGTCAGTATTCATTTCATTCCATGCCTGGCGAATGACAGACCTAATATCTGGATAGACTCTGCATGGTTCTCATCACCCATTGCCACATCACATAAGCCTGCAGATCTTAACTTAAGAATCAAGCATAATGCTCTCACAGAGGTTGAGGGGCTTTCAATGAGGTTGTTTGTAGACGGGAGCCGAAAGGCTGTGGGCACGTTTAATCTAAGTCCAGGGTTAGCCACTGATACAGTTTTAAGGTTCAGCTTCGGAGAAGCTGGTTTTTATAATGCTACCATAGAAATAGACGACTCACCCATCACATTTGATGACGAGTATAATTTAGGGTTCGAAGTAGTCGAGAAGATTCGAATATTACAACTCACGGATAACGTAGAGTCAGCAACGGCTAACGATCTATCAAGGGTCTTTAACTCGAACATAGGTTCTGTAGTTGCAGAAACAAGGACGAACTTACCCGAAGAAGCGGCTATAGTCAATTTTGATATGATTATTTCTAACGGTCTAGCGAATCCTTCATCTGGATTGATTAGTTCACTTAGGAGGTTTGCCGAGGGTGGAGGCACGGTGTTAATCATTCCTGACTCTTCTAGTTTTAACTCTAGGACCATTAAGTTAATTGAGACTTTCGAGTTCGGGACAGATTATACGTGGATTCATCATGAAAAACTTAAGTCAATTATAAGTTTGAATTTTTCTCACCCATTATTCAAAGGAGTATTTTCATATACTCCAGTAAAAATGGATCTGCCCAAATCGAACCAAATGATTTCTAGGAGGAAAAATCCAAAGGAAGAAAACATAGGAACAATGTGGGGCGAAGAGAGCTTCCTTTCGAGAATGAATATTCAGAAGGGACAAGCTTACCTCTTCGGATGTCCTATAACGAAAGAGTCTGGAAATATTACTTCTCACGCACTGTTCATTCCTATTCTATTGAGGATGACTGAAACCTCAAGGATGTCTGAAGTAAAAGCGGTCACATTAGGGACAGATGAAAGTTTGAACATTTCCAATGACATCACGAGTTCAACAAGTATTAGAGTTATTTCAACGGATAGTACTTCATCCATAATTCCAGAGAGCAGAACAGTAAATGGCACCACTGCATTGATGTTAGGTAATGGGCTACAAACAACTGGAAGCTACCATGTCGTGATTGATGATAAAATAGCAGCAGCGTTCGGAGTTAATGCGAGTAGACTTGAGTCAGAGTCATCGGCATGGGACGTTCCTACTTTCAGGGAGCAGCTATCCAAATTCAACTGGAGTAGAGCTGATATCATAGAAGTGACTCAGAGTAACATAAGCTCTGTAATTAAAAATATCGAAACGGGTTATCACATTTGGTGGTACCTTGTATGCGTCGTAATCCTCGCTCTCACAGGCGAAACTATCCTCCAAAAACGATGGAAAACCATATCTTAATTTCCAACGCTAGAGTGATAGACCTAGGTGGCCCATTTAATGGCAAACGGGTTAGCATTCGCATTGTAGATGGTGTTATTACAGAAATCGGAAAGGACTTAAAAGTAAAGAAAGCTGAGATTTGGTCTGAAGAAAACCTCTGTGTTTCTCCAGGATGGATGGACGGACAGGCTCACTTTAGAGATCCAGGCGAAGAACTCAAGGAGGGATTAATCAGAGGCCTACATGCCGCGGCATCGGGAGGGTTCACAGATGTCGGAGTTCTACCATCAACAAATCCCGTCATAGACACTAAAGCTTCAGTGGCGTACTTGATTGCTCGAAGCAAAGACTCCGCTGCTCCTTGTAACGCACTTCCCATCGGAGCCATTTCAGAAAACTTAGAAGGACAGCAACTCGCTGAGATGTTAGACATGGGAGAAGCAGGAGCGATTGCATTCTCAGATGACGGACCTATAGATAGAGCTGGATTACTTCAAAAGGCCTTAGAGTACACAAAACCGTCCGGAGATGTTCTTATATCACAGCCTATAGAAAAGGATATCAACCCAGGCTCTAAAATGCACGAGGGACCTACAAGCACCGCCTTAGGACTGCAAGGATCGCCTTCCGAGGCAGAAACAATGAGGTTAAAAAGAGATATTGATATTTTATCGTACACAGGAGGGCGCCTCCATATACCCGTAATCTCATCGGCAGAAAGCGTGAAGCTCATTAAATCTGCTAAGAAGAAAGGACTGGCTATCACAGCTTCGACGACACCTCATCACTTGACCTTTATCGATGAGGATCTATCGGGATTTAATGGCACCCTAAAAGTCGTTCCGCCCCTGAGAGGTAAATCTGACAGAAAAGCTTTAAGAGACGCAGTTGCAGATGGAACTATAGACTCAGTAGTGTCTGACCACAGACCCGAGAATATTGAAACTCACGATGTTGAATTTACGTTGAGCCCTAACGGAATCGCAGGAATAAGTTCGGTTTTCGCAGCCATGAACACTGCGTGTGAGAAGTCAGATATTACAAGGAAAATAGACTGTATCTCGAACGCGACGAGAAGAGTTTACAATATTCCTGAGATCCACTTACATGAGGGAGCTGCAGCAAAGATTACTTTGTTTAACCCTAAAGCAGAATACATACACAACGGAGTTTCTGGCGGAGTAAACGACCCTTGGCTAATTGAAACAGGTTTACAGGGAGTAGTTTATGGCGTAATAAACGGGGTCGAGATCTTTAAAAACTAGGCCTCTCCTTTAGGTCCACCGAAAACCATAGGAATATTCGCGTCTGGGCCTTTGATTTTAGTGATAGAACCATGTTGAGACTCGTATCGCTTTACGTTTTCAGCTAAAGCTTTTAATAATCTCTTAGCGTGCTGTGGAGTCATAATAATTCTGGACCTCACTTTCGCTTTAGGAACACCAGGCATAATTTGGATGAAATCCGTTACGAATTCGGTGGGACTATGCGTGATAACTGCAAGGTTAGAATATATGCCACTCGCAACTTCTTCCGGTAGCTCGATGTTGAGCTTTGATTTTTTTTCTTTCTCTGCCATGATGCTAATGTAAGTCTATGTCGAGTATTTCAGCTAAGGTCTTAATCTCATATTCGACTTTTTCTAAATGTGGCGTAGAATCTGGATTGAAATATATCTGCCCCCACCCTGCTTCCCTAGCGCCGACCACATCCGCCTCCAGACTATCACCTATAATTAGAGTGTTTTCAGCTCTTGATCTGGTTTTTTCTAAAGCCAAATCAAAGATCTTAGGGTTGGGCTTTTTATAACCCAAAGCATCACTAGTAAGAACCATTTGAAAATAAGATGATAACCCCGAACGCTCTACTTTGTGGTGCTGCACCTCTTCAAAACCATTTGTAAGAATGTACATCTTATGCCCTCTAATAGACAACTCATCTAGAACTTCGAGAGACCCTGCGATTAAATGAGTTTTGAAAGGTGAAGTAGCGATATAATGCGCGCCAAGCTTTTTGGCTATCTCCTCAGCAGCATCAATTTTCCAAGGCGCTAAAGCCATGAAAAACCTTCTGCCTCTCAATTCTTCCTTTTCCATCCTCCCCTCCCTATACTCACCCCAACACCAATTGTTCGCACTCTCATACGAAGTGATATATTCTTTAAGTGTACCTACTCCAAGATTTCTTAACCCTAATTCAGAGTAACCCTCAGAAAGGGCTTCTCTTGAGTTTTTTTTGAAATCCCAAAGCGTGTGATCTAAATCGAAAAATATATCCTTCATTTGGACTAAAAACAATGAATTACAACGTGTGTGCCTAAAGTTAGAACTATAGACCAGCAGAAAAAAGCAGCACATAATTTCAACACTACTAATCTATCATTGCTGAAATATTTCGCTGCGAGAACAGATGAGATAGGCACAGAAATCAATACCGACAATAATAAAAGGCCCATGATTCCGAATCTATTTTTAAAACCTATAACTCGTCTATTTTTTTTAGAGCTGGGCATAGATGTTTTTTTCTTTTTCCCTAGTAAATTAGATTTATGACGGTTCCAAAGATTAAATAAGAGTTTTCCGAAAAAATAGAACAGCACCACACCTATAGAGGCACCGAGGGTTGAAACTAAAATCACCTCATACCAAACATAACCTGCCCCCACCATCACAGATGGAGTAATCAAAAACTTAACAATGGACAATAGCATCCATGACATGTTAGTAAATATCCATAAAATTATCTCACTCATGGCCGCAAAGTAAACATCGCTTCAACAGCTTAACGTATACCACTTGCCAACCTTTCCAAATACCATAATCAGATACCGAAGTATTATGCCATAAGGTCACCATAGTCCCACCCACCTTTTTCACTGAATCACTAATCGCACCTACAACTTGTAATGCCTCCGCAGGTGTAAGCTTCATGTATGTAATGAGAGAAGAATCCATTACTGCAATAGGATGAATAATCAGAGGAAGTGGTTCGTTGTTAGCTAGATCAAAAGCTGGATACGGACGGCTCATCCCGGCTCTGAAACCAGGCAAATCAGCATACCCCATGGAATAGTCATGTGCAATTCCATTCTCAACTAACTGTGGCCAAATATCTGTGTTTCCACGTAAAAAATGAGTCCTGATTTCGTCCGAAGCACAGGGGAATGCATTTTTCTCAGCAGAGAAAACATCACTATCATTTCCAGTCGCAGAATATGATGGATGCCAACAAACGGTCCAGTTTTCTACTAGATTTCCTATAAGAACATCAACTTCTACAGGCGCAAGACCCACGTCGTAAGGCCTGTTATTCTTAGCCCTTAAAACAAAGCAACGCGATGGCAAGGAGTTAGATTGATGAAGATCACTTAGCCATTTAAAACTGTCATAAGGATCCTTGTCTCCCTTAAACAACACCTTAAATCTCAATATACAATTCTGAAATCTAAATAACACCAAATCCCTTAACGAAGCTGCGAGATTATGTAATCCACTCCTACCTTTAAAAGCATAAGCTACATCTATATCAATTGTGGGAATGAATTCATAATCCTTATCAGACGGAATATTCTCAACACCTAGCTCTTCAGCAAGTACATGTGCCATGTTCTCAACTAGAGGGGTCAACAACATTCCATGTTCATGAGCTGAAGAATGTACCCCTCTAAATCTCCCGTGCTCATCCTTGTCAGCACTCATAGTTTCTTCCCACCTACATGCACTAAACACTGCTACAGCAAGTGGGTCGTACCGTAAATCATTAAGCCCTAAAACCTCACATGGAAATTTATAACCATTAGATTCCACCCACTTCACACCGGAGGATAAGGCTTGTTCATCTTGAGAAAACGATATTGGGTGAATGGGACATGAAATAGATTTGGACTTATAAAAGATTACATATGAATCTTCTGTGTTCTCACAATTCTCCCAACTAACCTCTATTCCTAGACAAACTCTGAAAACCAAATCTGCTCCGTAACGCATGCGCTCAGTCGGGCTAGAATATTTTATTAAGATCTGATTCATATTAGAAGACGTTCTGACATCATCTTCAATATGGATTCTGCCGCTTTTCCGTCGCCGTAAAGATTATCAGTTACATCAACCTTCCTCTTCAGCTGAGAAGAAGCTGTAGAAGCTAAATCTACTGGTTCTGGTGAAAGAACTGTATGACCTGCTTCTAACAATTCCACCCACTCTGTATTGTGGCGAGTGACTACAGATGGTTTTCCGCAACTGTATGATTCTTTTTGGACTCCACCAGAATCAGTAATAACAAGTCTTGAGCTTTTTATTAAAGTTAACAGCTCTACGTATCCCACAGGATCTTTAACCTCAATATTAATCTCATCAAGGTATTGCGCCCATGCCTCTCCATATGCTTTAACTAGTGATTTAACGGTTCGCGGATGAACTGGGAAAATTGCCTTAAGATCATTATCACCACACCAACTCCCAATAGCCTGCACCCAAGATTTCAATCTATCTACGTCGTCCACATTAGAGGGTCGATGGAGGGTTAGAAGAATTGTGTTAGTCGAGGTAACATCCAAATCACGAGTGAAGTACATAGCGTTATCATGCATGATATCTCCCGTTAAAAATGCACCATAGATACCTTCTGACTCGAGATTGCTAATGGCTGTAGGCGTGGGGGCGACGAGAATACTCGAAAGTTTATCCGTCTCTATTCTATTCTCCTCTTCTGGCATACTGATATCGAAAGACCTTAATCCAGCTTCAATATGTATTAGAGGAATGTTCAATGTGTTCGCTACTTGTGCTCCCGCGAGTGTCGAATCTGTGTCTCCATAAACAAGGATAACATCAGGCCTACAAGCTGTTACTATGGAAGTAATACCGGCTTTCATCTCGAACATCCTCTGAGGACGCTCAGTATTAATAAGGCTGAGCTTGAATACTGGCTGAGGAAGCTTTAAATCCTTGAAGAACACATCGGAAAGTCCGGCATCGTAGTGCTGTCCTGTGTGAAGAATATCCTGCGACCAATTCAAATGACTCAACTTCTTTATAGCTCGTGTTAAAGCCGCAGCTTTGATAAACTGAGGGCGAGCTCCTAATATGGTGAGTAGTTTGGGCATTTATTGTGGCAGAATCATAATCGACCGGAGTCAGCAAAGCTATAGTACCTATTGCCAGCAACGATGATATGATCGAGAATTGGTAAATCTAAAAACTTACCCGCTTCTTTCAAGTTATCTGTAAGGGTTATATCACTTTGGCTGGGAGTGTTATTTCCAGAGGGATGATTATGGATGAGCACCATAGCTGAAGCTCTCAACGCTAATGCTTTACCGAATATTATCTTCGGATCGGCTACCGTTCCCGATAGGCCACCACTAGATATTTTCAATTCCACTAATACATCATTCGACCTTTTAAGCAATAGAATCCAAAACTCTTCATGATTTAAATCTGAGAGTCTATCAGTGAAAATATCAAATACGTGCTTTGAGGTAGATATGCGCCTTACATAAGTTCTTTCTGAAGCCGACCTTCGCCTCCCTAGTTCCATGGCTGCAGATAGGACGGTAGCACGGGCTAAACCGATACCTGGAATTAGAGTCATACCCACGGGGTGCATTTGGCCTAAATTCTGCAAATTATTACCCGCAAAGGTTAAAAGCTCATCAGCCACAGTTACAGCTGACTTGCCATTAGGACCGCGATCTATGAGAATGGAAATTAACTCCGTTGTGTTTAGGGAATCTACTCCGTCTGTGAGCATCTTCTCTCTGGGTGGCATATGTGAATTCGAAATATTAGTCATAAAAAAACCCCCGGTAATAACCGAGGGTTCAAATATCTTATAATTTCTTAATTAACCTAGCTTCGATACATGAGTGGCTAGACTTGATTTAAGGTTGGAAGCTTTATTCTTGTGAATGACGTTAGTCTTCGCAAGTTTATCCAATAAAGATGAAACTTTAGGTAACATCTCAGTTGCTTCTTTTGCATCAGTTGATGCACGAAGATCACGTATAGCGTTACGAGTTGTCTTGTGCTGGTAACGGTTACGATCGCGCTTCTTTTCGTCTGAACGAATACGCTTTTTTGCAGATTTGTGATTAGCCATCTATAATTCCTCTTTAATAATAGGGGGTGCAAATATAGTAATGATTTCAACGAGTATTGCATGATTTTCATAAATAATAATGAATTCCCGAAAATCGAGTAAACTCATAGTGTTTAAGCCGTTATTTGCAGTGTGAGGAAGCAGTTTACTTTCATTATTCTCTGTTGCATATTTGCTTTTAGCGATGCTTCAGCCCAAATCACCCACAAGCCCATTCATTTCACGGGGACATGGAACTGCCTCGATTCATCCGGCATTTCTGCCCGAGGTGTAATTCCAGGGTCACTACACAACGATCTTTTACGGGCGGGAATTATAGCCGACCCCTTTGTAGGCACGAATGGACACCACATACAATGGGTAGGGAAAAAGCGTTGGTGTTTCACATCAGACCCATTCGATAAACTCGGCTATTCTAAGTTCTCTGCATCTAGCGTTCAACTTTATTCTTCGTGGTCACTTAATGGTGTAGAACTGGGCACTACGGACAATGCATTCAAACCTTGGATTTTCGAACTCGGTGAATCACAGCGGCCTACCTTCAACATCCTCAAAATCAATTTCACTCCGCCTTCAGCTCTTCTCTCAGAACGACTTCTCCTAACTGAACACCCCTTACCGGGAGCACCAGAGAGAGCAGTCCACAGAATGCCACAGTATATGTTCGGATGGGACTGGGCTCCTAAACTGCTGGACATGTCAGTGGGGTCACTCATCGTTCCTGAGAATACATGCTTAAAACATCTTAACCTCGAGACGACTTCAATTAAAGACGGCACCGCATCAGGCAAAGTCAGCTGTCATTTCGAGTCCGACAGCAAGACGATATTGCTTTGGTCTATAACAGATGCCACAGGAAAGATCGTGGCGAGAGGAGACACTCTAGCTTCTAATGGCTTCAATGAAATGCGATTCGAGATACGCAACCCTCAACTTTGGTGGACTCACGACCTAGGAACACCATACCTCTACGAACTAGAAGTTGTGGCTCTAAATGATTCCAAATTAATAGGCCACGAGCTGATAAAAACAGGCATACGTACACTTTCCCTTAACACAGAGAACGGAAGCTTCAGGTTCGTACTCAACGACATTCCTGTTTACGCGAAGGGCTCCAACTTCGTCCCCACCGACGTACTCCCTACCCGAGCAGATAAACGCGAAGAGGAGATGCTTATTAGCTCGATGATTTCCGCAAACATGAACATGATCCGCATATGGGGTGGAGGCGATTATGCCTCGGAGAACCTACTGAATCTATGTGATTCGAAGGGTGTGCTGATTTGGCAGGATTTCATGTTCGCGTGCGCCATGTATCCCGATTTCCACGAGTTTTCTATCAGTATTGAGGATGAGGCTATATACCAAACCCTACGCATGCGCCATCACCCTTCCCTAGCAATATGGTGTGGGAATAATGAAGTCAGTGAGGGATGGGAAAGATGGGGATGGAAGGATGGCTTGAGTGAGGATGAAATAGAGCGAGTAACGGAATCATATGACGGGGTTTTCAAGAACTCGCTGCGTAATATTGTCGAATTAAACGATGACGTACCATATTGGGAGTCGTCACCCATGTTAGGGCGAGGAGATCCCGATTTTAAGAACGTGGGAGATGCACACGATTGGGGGATATGGCATGATGGCTACCCGTTCGATAGTCTTTGGACTAGGGTACCGAGGTTTATGAGTGAATTCGGGTTCCAAAGTTTCCCCGAACCTTCTACCTTCTCCACTGTCCTTTCAAGCGACTCTGTTTTAGAAACTAGTGGATTTAGAGAAAACCCAGAGGTTATAAATCACGAGAAGCACCCACGAGGATTTGACATCATAGACTCATATATAGAATTCACTCACGCGAATATGGCACACGACTCAACTTCGCTAGAGGACTGGGCATACCTGAGTAGAGTCATTCAAGCGGAAGGCATTTCTCAGGGAGTGATCGCTGGAAGAATGAAGCCTGAGCATTGTTCTGGGACTTTGGTTTGGCAATTGAATGACTGCTGGCCTGGCGCTTCTTGGTCATCCATTGACGCTCACGGAAAATGGAAGCTATTGCATTTCGCACTCAAAGACGCCTTCGCCCCTACGATTATACATGGGAGGTGGAAAGATGGCCTCCCAGCGACTTCAAGTTCCGAACTTATTATAAGTCTAACCTCTATTCCTGGCCGAAGTAATTCTGAAATCGCTGGGGTACTATCCATAATCGCATTAGGCTTAGAGGGGGAAACCCTTTATACCCTTGAACGAGAACAATCATTGAAACAGGGTTCTTTTTCAGGGATAATGGCACTTGATTTACTCCCAGAAAAAACGGATCTCAGAAATGTTTTCGTTAGGGTGGTTTGGGAATCGACCGAGTTAAATGCTGAAGGTGGTCCGGCGATAAGCTTAATGGATGACGTTTTTTGCGTAGCACCAGGAAAGCTTGATCTTAAGAATGGTGAAATAAATATCCATAGCTTGGGATTAAGTGGTCAATCATACAAATATGTTATTAGTTCTAACGTATTCCAAAAGAGTGTAGAACTCACCACAAACAGTATCGGAAACTTCGATAAAAACGGCTTTGATCTATTTCCAGGTGAATCTATTACAGTGCACTTCACACCTCATGATGTTAGAATTTTCGCGCCAGAGATAAATTCGGATAAACTAACATCCACCCCTATAGTTTTCGCTAAAAGTTTAAATTTCTTTTCTAACGACTAGCTCGTCAATGAAAATCCAAGTGGGTTCAGTAGCTGCCTCATGCCAATCTGGACATACTCCAGCATTTACTGCTTTCACCCTCACGTATCTCGCTCTCACATTTTCAAGCTGACCTGTACTTCTAAGAACTAAGCCCTGAAAATCCGTACTGTTGAAAGATTCTGCTGTATTACGCTTTATCACCTCGAAGTTGTTGCCGTCACTAGAAATTGAGAACTCTACTATAGACGGTTGAAAAATCCAGGCATCTTGATAGACGTAGAAATTAAGTGAAACAGAGTCTATGGGAATCACCTCACCTAAATCCACTGTCATTTCCATATCGCCTCCTTGCACAGCTTGCCATGTTCCGTCGCGAAAGTTATCAGTGCCCGTCTTTCCATCTACAAGCGCGTACTCGCCACCTCCAGTGTAATATGAGCTGGGTTCGTAATTGAGGGTTAAAGGTTGAAACACAGCTGTATGGAAATCAACTGGAAAGGTTTCTGAGAATTTTCGATCTCTACTTCTATGATTAATGTCTGCGATAATTATCCCTGGACCTTCAATGAACAGAGGTTTATAGAAATTTACCTGACTAGATTTTACCGATGAGCCCTTTGAGGGAATGAATGAAGCTGTTCCTGTAATCTTCGGCCCAGAAGGAGTAATCACAGCAGTGAAATTATTAAATTCTTCGTTTAAAGAAAGAGAAATAGAAACCGGTACGGCGTCAAGGCCGTAATCGACACCTAGTAAATCAAGCCTGTTTAAGTGTGGATCTAATCTCGACAAAAAATCGTCGTACCCGGCCCATGATCCTGACCAAAGGACTTCGGATAATGCTATCGAACGGGGGAACACCTTTGATTCTACAAGTTCTTGAGGAGCATGCTCCGTCCACATATTACACTCGCCACCTATAACTTTACCTGTAGCTCCACGAGTTTCGGAGGGCCTTGGATCAAAGCTATACACCTTTTCTAGGTCTATGGAGCTGAGAGGATAATCGAGGTAGCAATGTGAGGTGGGTGAGACTATGACGTCAGCACCTAGATGGACAGCTTCTATAGCTCCGTCCATTCCACGCCAACTTTGAACGGCCGCTCCTTCGGGCAAACCACCTTCGAGGATTTCGTCCCAGCCTATGATTGTTTTCCCTTTGGTAGTGAGATAGCTACCGATGTGGTCGATGAACCAGGTTTGGAGTTCGTGTTCGTCAGCGAGATTTTCGGAATGGATTCTGGTTTGGCACTTATCACACTCATGCCATCTCACCTTAGGTGCCTCATCTCCTCCTATATGAATCCTTGAAGAGGGGAATAGTTCACACACTTCGTCAAGTACGGTTTCAAGAAATCTCAGCGTCGTGTCATTACCAGCGCAGTAAATATCCTTAAAGACTCCCCATTTATTTGCGACTGGCAATGTATCACCAGTGCATCCTAGCCATGGATATGCAGCAAGTGCAGCTCTACTATGACCTGGAAGCTCTATCTCTGGGATAATCTCAACGTGTCGGGCTGCAGCATAAGCTACTATATCGCGTATCTCATCCTTAGTGTAAAATCCACCATGAGTTGATCCGTCGAGTTCCGTTCTCCAAGCGCCGACGTTGGTGAGTTTTGGGTAGGCATCTATTTCTATTCTCCACCCTTGGTCTTCAGTGAGGTGCCAATGGAGGACATTCATCTTATGAAGGGCTAGATTATCTATCATCTTCTTGATAAACTCTGGCTCCATAAAATGACGACAACAGTCCAGAAGCAGCCCTCTATGCTCAAAAACAGGTCTGTCAATGAGAAGCACTTTAGGCAAGAAAAAACCATTAGAGCATCCTCCTACTTCTGCAGATGCGGGCATCATTTGCCTCAATGTTGTCCAGCCTCTGAATAATCCTTCTGCTAAGTTTGCAGAAATAATTATCTCGTTCCCTTTGAATTGTAAGCTGTATTTTCCCTTCTCTGAAGGTTCATCAAGGAGAATAAAGCTGAGGTTAGGTTTTGAAGCAAAATCAAGCTCGAGCTCTAAACCAGCATTAGTTAACCAGGACTCAACTACATCCCAGGAAGCACCAAGATTCTCCGCTCCCTCTACTTTGAAGTTTTCTGAAGAGAAATATTCGAGAAGGGGATTTCCCAGAGTGTCCTTAGAAACCTTCAGCATTACGGGAATTGGGATAACCGCATCGGCTGTTCCTACAGGGATGTTATGAATGGCTGGCTGAGAGCATCCCACAATTAGAAGGATTACAGAAATCAATAATGAAACAGAATACTTATTCATTCCAGTCTTTTAGTGCTTCAGATAGGACTGATGCTTTTTCAAAATCAAGGGGATGAACACTTAAGTCGAATAGCTCGGCTGAACTGACATCATCCGGCAGCTCCTTCACCCTGCACGATGCATGGATGGTGCTAACTCCAACTTCTCCTAAATTCATTACATCTGTTGGCCTCACTCCTCCTCCTGCAATAACATGAAGTCCGAGGTCTACTAAACCGCTAATTAACTCTATACCTAGACCCGCTGCAGGAGCTGCACCGCTTGTTAGAACTTCATTTACTCCATAATCTAGCAATAACTCGGCGGATGCTAAAGGGTCCAAGCTTAAGTCTAAAGCTCTATGAAAAACCAACCTCTCTGCTTCTACCCTGCTCAATAAAAGTTCTAATAACTCCTCGTCTATATCACCGTGTTCTGTAAGACCACCCACCACAACTTTATCAGCACCTACATCTAAACAATCAAGAGCTTCAGCTAGAATTAACTGTCTCTCCGATGCGTTATAAATAAAATGCCCAGCTCGAGGTCTAATTAAAGCACTTACAGGAATACCCATATTGATGCTAGCTCTAAGCGATGCATTAGTAGGGGTTAAACCTCCACATTCCCAATGTCCACAAAGCTCTACCCTATCAGCTCCGGCTTCTACAGCAACGGCAACATCTACGGGAGTACTTACACAAAGTTCTAATAGCATTTCAGTTTATTCATTACGAACTCAATATCCTCTGGATGAGTAAGGTCTAAAAATACTCCCGAAAACGGGATTGCTATTACACGACCTGGATTAATATCTGTCCATATCTGAATAGCCGTGGGCAACTCTCGTTCTCCCCTCTCGCTCAATGGGCAATTTCGCACGCTAGATAAAAAGTCGGAGTAGGGCAACTTAAAGGTGTTCATACTGACCCTGAGTAGCCCCTCTGCATCTCTGAATTTCATAGCAATTTCAACAGAAGGTTTCTCGTGAATTTTATCTAAGGTGCCATCGCCATTAACGCTTACCACAGCAAACGCACTCGTTCTGTCATCGGGTAATCCTAGAGCAGAGGAATCGTATGCTAACATAGCACATGGCTCTGTGAAAATTTTCTCGAACGAGCCTTGTGGGGGCATGTTATCTCCATTGCATACAACCACAGAGAGGCCATTCAAATCGGGATTTGCTGACAAAGCCACTTCCATAGCGTGCGCTGTACCTAGTGGCTTTATTCTTCCAGTGGGAATGGATTGAGTCACGAATCTTATCTCAAGCCCATCAATGGAATTACTTGTAAAATAATCGCGCGTTACATTATCGCTTTCCCCTACTACTATAATCACACAGTTACTTCCCTCCTCTTTGATTCTGTTTAGCAATAGCTCTAAAAAAGGAGTCTTTTCAGTGCCTACTCTTAGCATGGCTTTCGGTCTAGAAGCAGCTTCATTAGAAGCGAACTCACTCACATCATCCACAACTTTTTTCATCCTCGAAGAAGCTCCTGCCGCGAGAACAACAACCGGGTTCACCACCTCTAAATCTTCACCCCAACATACCCCAAGTTCTGACTTGACGTGATGTGCTATAGCGCCATCAACACCTTCGATAGCGTTTTTCACACCATTAATCAAGTCAGAGTCGACATCACCATTAGGTCTTGCTATCATTGCGAGCATACAACCTCCTCCTCCTGACCCGAAAATTTTTGAGCCTGAAGCACCTGCATTTAAGGCAGCATTACACATTGCTTCAATTCTATTGCTGCTTACCTCTAGTACATCGCGTAAAATGCTATGATGTTCGGACATTAATGGTCCCAGTATGTCTGCAATTTGCTCATCCTGAAGAAACATCTCAGCAGCTTCAATTTCAATATCCCTATTCCTTATCGTGCCCTTGACTAATTCCGCTTGAGAGGGACTCAATTGAGTTAAATTGATATCATCCCATACGCCACCGTTGTATTCTAAAATAGCAAGTCTACTGAATTTGCAGCGCTCTAGAATTCCCATTGTATCCTTCGGCGAGTTGGAATCTCCCAACACCCAATCGAACTTCGAGTCGGGTAATTGCACGTAACCATTATGTGCTGAGGGATCCACTCTGAGAGGTCCACCTACGGCACATGCGATATGGTCCATATTTCCTCCCGGAGCGTTATAATGTGTGACTTCCGCTCGGAAAGCTTCCATGGCTAACTCTATAGGGGAAGTTATGTTGCCAGATAGTCGCTGCATACCAGCTATCCACGCTATTACGAGGGCTGAAGAGCTGCTGCATCCTGCGCGGACAGGCACGTCGCTCATTATAACCGCATCCCAACCTTTTTCTGGTAAACGTCCCTCGTCCCTGGCTTCTATCATGGATGACAGCATGTGGTTAGGGGATTCGCCTACGCTTGCTTCTAAGTCGTCTAGGTCGAATTCGTCCTTGCACTCTATTCCTAATTTAGGTGAAGACCAAACCACCTTCCTGTCACTCCTCTCCGAAAAAGTAATGCTCAGCCTGAGGTTTATAGCCATCACTATGGATGACATACCTAGGTAATCCTGGTGTTCTCCGAAGAGACATACACGCCCAGGAGCTGATGTAGTAAAGTTGTTACTCACAATAACTACCAAACATAGACAATACTGACATTACATCACTAACTGAGACAAAACCATCTCCATCCATGTCCGCATAACAATCTACGCCGCACCCATACTGAGTCAAAACTTCAAGCACATCTTGGACAGAAATTATCCCGTCAACTATAAGATCCTGAGAGCATAAAGTCTCTACTTCTGGTGGAGAATCAACATCGTACCACTCACAAATGGGTGGGTAAGTAGGACAAATCTGCCTACTTGTAAAGCCCACCACCACTGCTCTGGTTGAATCGTAATATGCGTCGGATGTTGAATGGGGAATATGACCCGCACCATCAAAAGTGTAGAAGCAATTATCAATCCCTAAAGTATCTGTTCTCTCATGTATTACAGAACTCCCTTCGACGTCAGCCAGACCTATAAAAAAGAACCCTGCTTGCCCGACTCCATATGGAACAACATTATCCGAGGTGCCATGGGTACTAACTATGGGAGTATCTCCTTCATTTATCCACTCCACATTACCTATGGCGCCAGACATGCTGAAAATGGACAGGACCTCCGAAGAATATCCCGGAGATCCAGACTCACCCTCATTGCCACCCTCTAATCCGTCCTGGTCCATGTCTACAATAGAAGGTATTTCACTTAACTCTACATAGGTTGCGTGCAAAGCTATAAAGGCTCCGGCTGAGGAGCCACCCATCACGATTCGCTCTGGATCTATACCCCAAATATTCTCTTCTATATCATGTGTTTTTCTAAGATAACGTACTGCCGCTTTTCCGTCGTGCACCCCTCTCACAACAGCTTCTTGTAATGACTGTTCGAGTTGAAAAATATTACCTAGTCCTAATCGATAGCTTATTGAAACAGCGACGTAGCCCATTCTAGCAAGGTCCTCACAGATGGGGACTATATCGGGTGCATCGTTAGACCCCACAACGAAAAACCCTCCATGTGCACAGACCACAGCAGGCCTATTCGTTAACGTGTCACCCGCTGGCCTGTAAACATCCATTATCAGGTCTACATTACTCCCAAGAGCATTAATATTATTCCCATAAACAACATCATAATCGACAGTAAACTCTTCAAATACCCTATAACGATAACGTTCACCATCGCAGCCTTCACCTGTTTGTGAAAACGTAATCGTGCTAATCGCAAGGCAAAACAATGTCGTTATGACTCTCATTTTAAATTATCGTTTTATACCAATTATCTAAATCAACTTCTAACTGTGGAATGCTATCGAGGATGAAATATTTATCCTGAATTACATCTGATCTGAACTCTGTCGACATGACTTGTGCGAGATCGAAATCTAATAGTTCTCCCCTCATGGACCAAGCGTGATTTGTCTCACCATGTGAAGACATTATACCCGCCCCGAATAGCTTCGGCTCACCCTTTTCCCTCACGAATCCGAACTCTACGAAGAACCAGTACAACCGTTGCAACATCACTAACTCTTCTTCCTTTCCTATAACAGCAAGAGCCGCTCCGATCTTCCCAAACCTATGCATGAAGCTCGCAAAGGAATCATCCATGAGGGGTGGAATATGCCCAAATGTATCGTGGAACATATCCGGCTCTTCTATGTAATCGACCTGATCCTGCCTTCTTACCCAAACCGAAGTACAGAACTTTTTCTCGGATAATAACTTAAAGAAATCTTCAACAGGAATAAGTCCAGGAACTATTTCTATCGACCAACCAGTGGTCATAGACAATTGAGCTGTCATCGACTTTACTACTGGGATTTTCTCTGAGGTTAAACTACCCAACATCTGATCAAGATTACTCAAATAAATCACACTTGCCTTATCACGAAGATGAGAAGATTGCCTTTCGTACAGAAACTCCCAAGTGCTATGCTGCTTGTGGGTATATTTATCTAGCTGCTGTACTAGTTGCGTCATTGTATCACTACACGTAATGTGCTATTAATCGAAGGGGTTGAAAGGAAGTACACTCCACTTTCTAGGCGACTTACATCGATGGTAGAACGCAGTTCATTTATATTTAGTTCCATCACGTTTCTGCCTTGAATATCAACTAATGTTAAAGACTCTCCTATAAGTGTTTTTGACACTTCTATATGGAGAATATCACTCACGGGATTAGGAAAAATAGCAAGCGCTAATTCACCCTCAACGTCTTCAATTCCTATCACCCCCATAGAAATAAGGAGACCTCTGAACTCTTGATAGTATAGGTTAGCTACTCTCACGTCGTGAACGATAACGGTGTTCTCATCATTCGTGTTCTCAGCTGTAGAGGACCAGTTATGTGAACCTGTAATAACGGTAGGATCGGATAACGGTTGAGTTTGGTCTATCACCGCGTACTTGTGGTGGAGCTGATCTGGTATACCCTGGTGAGAGTAAACTTCTACGCCGGCCTCGAGCAGGGTTTCGTATTCTGCGCCCGTACCGGAGATTTGTTCTATCGCTCCGACTGGGGTTACGAAAAAGCTAGTTTCATCGATAATCGCATCCGCCAAATCGTCTCTTGTAAACGAAAGAAGTGCGAAAAACATATCGTAATCTGTCGTCGTAATGGTGTTTCTAATCGCCGATGTGGTTCCGTCTGTAGGCGAGAAATAAACCTCGACTGGAGAGCCTCCCACTATGAATTTCTTAGGAGTGTTTATGGATTTGGCGGGGCCAAATTTCGACTCAGCCGAGTTGGGAACCATGCCGTCACTTCCCCACATCTCGTTAAACTCTAGGCGATATCCGCGGGCTATGCTTTGGTCTTCAAAAACGATAACATTATTCTTATCTGTATTCAGATTATTCGTGGTCATGTTAGTCGAGCCGGTGAGAACGAAAGCCGTTTCTGGGTAATCTGCATCGCCAATCATAAATTTATTATGCATCCCAGAACCCTCATTATCAGTGCGGTAGTGCACCGGTATTGAAGCATCGAAGTTATCAATCCCGAGGTTCGCATTGGAACCCTCTGCTATATATCTGATCGCTACTCCGTTAGCCG
>CAWVZZ010000015.1:0-18609 GCA_963934745.1 uncultured Flavobacteriales bacterium
GTAGGTAAAAGTTTCCGATATTTGAGGGTATGAAACCATTAGAATCAAAAGTATTTCCTGATTTTGACACTGAGTTTGTTCAGCTTAAGAATTGTTTGCCGGATTACAAAGTGAAAAAAAAACTATTTAGAGACAGAATTGTCATTTCACAAAATGGTTTTTCAGCATACTTAAGATATGACCAATCACAAGGCTGGATTCCCTATAAGGCTTCAAAGAAAAAAAAATTGGGTGTACTTATAATCGGTTATCTTTTAGTTCTTCTTTTTAATCTACTGGGCGCTCTAATCTTTTATTTTCTTAATCGAGTTACTGATGAAGACGAGAAGGAGTTAATTAATTTTAATCATACTTTGAAATCAAAATTACCTCATCAAGGTATTGATGTGATAAATCGAATAATCTATTAACCCCTTATTTCCCGATACAGAAATGGGAGAAGATGTGACCGAGGATGTCGTCGGCGTCAATCGCGCCGGTTATGGATCCGAGATGGTGCAGAGCCTGTCTGATATCTATGGCTACTAGATCGGAAGGCACGTCTCCAGTGAGACCTGACTGGACTAAGGTAAGTGAGTCCTTTGCTTTGACTAAAGCCTCGAAATGTCTTATGTTAGTGACAACTAGCGATGCGGTTGAAGCCTCTAGGCCATGGGATTTAGAGAGTAGTTCTCGAAGCTCGGATATGCCGTCTCCGTTAGATGCGGAAATACTGAGGGTTGAAGACGCGCCTGGAATGTCGAGGCTATTTGAAGCGAGATCATTTTTATTCCACACTGCTACTAACTGAATTTCTTCAGAAAGGTTGAGCTCTGAAATGGCATTTGAGGCAGAGGCTACAGTTTCCGAAGAAGAGTCGAGAAGGTAAATTACCGTGTGAGCGTTATGGGCTTTATTCAGAGCTCGTTTTATCCCTTCACTTTCAATACTGTCTTCTGTCTTTCGTAGACCGGCAGTATCTATGAATCTGAATAGAGTCCCCTCGATTACGCAAGTGTCTTCTATGATGTCTCGTGTGGTGCCAGCGATATCGGAGACGATAGCTCTGTCGTCTCCAACGAGAGCGTTTAGAAGGGTGGATTTCCCGGCGTTGGGTGCGCCGAGGATGGCTACAGGGACGCCGGATTTTATGGCGTTACCCACTCGGAAGGAGTCAGCTAGAGAACCGATTCTTGCAAGGAGGTCGTTTAGGAGGTCGTTAAATCGTGCTCTATCGGCGAACTCTACATCTTCTTCCGAGAAGTCGAGTTCGAGTTCGAGGAGGCCGGCGAATCCTATGAGGGACTCGCGAAGGGCGCCGATTTCGCGGGAGAAATTTCCGCGAAGTTGGTTTACGGCAAGGCGATGGGCGCCCGAGTGTTCTGCAGCGATTAGGTCGGCGACTGCTTCTGCTTGGGTTAGGTCTAGACGGCCGTTAAGGAAGGCGCGTTGAGTGAACTCTCCAGGGCCGGCATTGCGGCATCCGGCAAGGATGAGCAGACGAACTACTTCGGCTTGTATGTATGTGGATCCGTGAATGTTGAACTCCACGGTATCTTCTCCAGTGTAAGATCCGGGCCCACAGAGAACTAATGCGAGACCTTCGTCTATCATTTCTCCCGAAGACAGGATTTTACCAAAGACTACCTTTCTATCGTTAGAAGACGAAAGTGTTTTCGAGAAAATCGAAGAAGATAACGATAGAGCCTCGGGACCGGATACTCTCACTACAGCTATTCCTCCCGCTCCGGGAGCAGTTGAGATGGCACAAATAGTAGATCCGTCAAGGGCTTTAGGCAAAGAATTTTTCACAGTACAAATTTGAGGCAAGATGGGAGAAGATGGAGATGGTTTGGGCTAAATTTGCAGCGCATTAATTAAGAGCAACTTTTAACATCATCTCATGAGCGTTTTAGTCAATAAAGATTCTAAGATTTTAGTCCAAGGTTTTACAGGCAGTGAGGGTACATTCCACGCTGGCCAAATGATAGATTACGGGACTAATGTAGTTGGTGGTGTTACTCCTGGTAAAGGTGGCCAAACCCATCTCGACAGGCCTGTATTCAACACGGTTCGCGAGGCAGTTGCAGCTACAGGAGCTGACGTAAGTATATTATTCGTACCGCCTGCATTTGCAGCTGATGCGATTATGGAGGCTGCAGACGGGGGGATAGACGTGATAATCTGTATCACAGAGGGAATTCCTATCGCTGATATGGTAGGCGTGAAGGCGTACATCGACCAGAGAGATTGCACTTTAATCGGACCTAACTGCCCTGGAGTGATGACTGCTGGTGAAGCGAAGGTGGGCATTATGCCTGGCTTTATTTTCGAGAAGGGAAAGGTGGGCATCGTAAGTAAGTCTGGAACTTTGACTTATGAGGCGGTCGATCAGTGTACTAAAGCTGGTCTAGGCCAAACAACAGCTATCGGAATCGGTGGCGATCCTATCATAGGAACTACGACTCTAGACGCAATTAAGCTATTTATGGCAGACGACGAGACAGAGGGAATAGTTATGATAGGAGAGATAGGTGGTGACCTTGAGGTTAACGCTGCGCGTTGGATTAAAGAACACGGAACTAAGCCTGTTGTAGGATTCATCGCAGGAGTTACCGCTCCTAAAGGCAGAACTATGGGACACGCTGGCGCTATTGTTAGTGGAGAGGATGAGACTGCTGAAGCGAAGAAGCGCGTTATGAGTGAGTGCGGAATCCACGTTGTGGATAGTCCAGCTCATATCGGCTCTAAAATGGCTGAGCTGCTAGCTTAGAACTTCCTAAATACTGGATGTATTTTAGGTATTTTCCATGCTCCGTTACTGATGTCAGGGATGTTCACGCGTTCGTTGCCGTGAGCTACACTTTGTTCTGACAGTGCACCTACAAGGCTCCAAAGAGCTCCGTCGTAAACATTCAGATCTAGTGATACTCCCTCATTGAGGGCTCGGATAAGTCTGTACATCATAACGAAGTCCATTCCTCCATGTCCCTGTTCGTTGTCGGATATTTGTTCCTGTAAATTCTTCCACATTGGGTGTGCGTACTTGTCGGAGTACTCCTTATACCCATCCTTATCCTCCCAGTTATGCCAACCTCCAGAAGATGCTCCGTGGTCGATGTATAGACGTGAAGGATATCCGTAATGAGTGGCTCCCGACCCGCAAAGTTTATTAAGCCTACTGTAGGGCCTTCCAGTATGAACATCGAACTGTAGCATTATGCTTCGGCCCTTTTCTGTTTTAATAAGAGTCGTATTCACATCCCCACATTTCACCTTATCAGCTACCGCATTCATTACAGGGTCGTCAGATTCTCGAAGCGCCTGAGATAGAGCGGCTTCGTTCGAGCTCATAGAAACTAGGTGGCTTAAATTATCTCCCCTTAAGATGTCCATATACATACAGACTGGTCCTAGACCGTGCGTAGTGTAGAGATTCCCGTCCCGTTCAAGGTGGTGGTTCAATCTCCAACGCTGGTGGTAGTACTTCGTGTCCATCAGGAGTTGGCGTAAATCGTGTAGGTAGGCACATTCAGCATGTGTGAGATCTCCGAACACACCTTCCTTTACCATATTTAGAACGAACAACTCCTCGCCGTTGTAGCAGCAATTTTCTAGCATTATGCAATGACGTTGTGTTCTTTCTGCCGTCGTAATTAATGCGAGGGTTTCACTTGCCGTGTATGCCATCGGAACTTCTGTAGCCACATGAATTCCCTGCTCCATAGCATAAGTAGCCATATGTGCATGCCATCTCCAAGGGGTAGCGATAATTACAAGGTCAGCTATTTCGCTGTTGCAAAGTTGCTTCCATGCCATCTCGTCTGAGCTTCCGTCGATAAGGAGGGGAGTGGATTTTTGGAATGCCTTGATTTTTGCGGCAGTTCTATCGACAAACTCCTTCTGAACATCACATATGCCCACTATTTCTGCGTGATCGTGTCTAACTAGCCAGCTCAGCATTTCCACGAGTGTACTGCCTCGGTTGCCAAGGCCTATTACAGCAACCCGCACTTTTTTAATGGGGTTGTCAGCGTAATCGAATACACTACCGTCAATCTTTGCGTTTTCAATTAATTCGCTAACATTTGTGCTATGTGTGCCGGCAATAGCAGCTCCGGAAAACAATCCTCCAGAGAATAGCGCACCTAAATGAATAAAGTCTTTTCTTTTCATCTTATAATTTTATTGTGTACACTCCTGGCTTCCGTGGTGTGATAATGCAGTTCTTTATTTTTTCGTAATCTTGATGATTACTCACAAAGTCTATTTCTGAAGTATCGAGTAACAACACCCTGGATCCCCGGTGATGTTTGTAGTGAGATTTATATCCCTTTTCTACTTTTTCTAGATAGCCCTTCGGCATATCCTGCTCGTAGCTTCTTCCTCGTTCTATGATTTGGGCTTTTACTTTTTCTAATCCAGGATTAAGAATAGCTATGACTTCTGGTTGTGGTATTAAATCCGACATAAGCTTAAACATAGTGCGGAAGAGAGTGAACTCACTCGCGGGAAGATTTGCCTTAGCGAATATCAATGACTTATCGAAGTTGTAGTCCGACACGACTTGTTGCCTGAATAAGTTTCGCGAACCTAGTACATCTTTTAACTGCTTGAATCTGTCGGCAACGAATGCAAGCTCAACAGAAAAAGCATGGCTCTCTGGATCTTCATAAAATCTTTCCAGAAATGGATTTTCCTCGAATCTTTCAAGGATTAGATTGCTCCCCATATTCTCGGCAAACATCTTACTGAAAGTAGTTTTTCCAGCACCGATATTTCCTTCAATGGCTATGAATGCGTAAGGACCCATTTCTTTACTTCTGGTAGGTTAGCACAAATCTCAAGTAACTCACTCACACTTTTTCCAGTAAGGGGGATAATCAGGTTTGGTTCCAAATCAAAAAGCGGCTGTAACATAAATCTTCTCTCGCATAATCGAGGATGAGGGACTGTTAACTCCTCCCCATCTATCACTTCATCACCTGCCACAAGGATATCACAATCGATAACCCTGTTCTGATATCCATTAGATTCCGTTCTCTTTCTCCCTAACTCCCTTTCCACTCCGAGAAGAATGTCTAGTAGCAATTCAAGGCTAATATCAGTCTCAATACACACCACGTAATTCAGGAAATCAGGTGTTTCAGGCGACATCCCCCAAGCCTCGGTCTCATAAATTTCAGAACAGGTGAGGGATTTAATCGCCTTACGTTCAACTAATTCCAGCTCTATCATCTCGATAGCAGAATTTATAGCCTTCTCTCTGTCACCGAGATTAGCACCCAGTCCTATATATACGTTTCTCATTGACATCGATTAGCAAGATACGTTTGTAAATTAGCTCTAATGAAATTTATTAAACACATCCTCACTTCGGCTCTAGGTTCTGTTATCGGAATCGTTGTCGGCGGTACAATTCTTATTTTTATTTTCGTTTCTATGTTTTTCGGTGGTCTGATGACAATGTTCTCAGATTTAGAGGCAGGAAATATTGACGCATACGACGGAGAGGCGAATGTCCTTGTAGTTAATTTAAATGCTGCTATCGTAGAAAGAGGAGTGGAGCCGTTCACGTTCAACATTTTCGATATGTCTGCTTCTCCTCAGATAGGTTTGGACCAAATCCTAGACGGACTAAAACGCGCATCTGAAGATGATAAAATCAAGGGAATACTTCTCCAAGTTGACGGAGTTACGGCTGGGCCATCAACCTTAGAGGATATTCGAAGAGGTTTAGAAGACTTTAAAAACTCAGGAAAATGGATAGTGGCTTGGTCAGAAACTATGAGCCAGACAGGTTACTTCATGAGTTCCGTAGCTGATGAGGTTTACTTACACCCTAACGGCGGAATGGAGCTTCTAGGTTTAAGATCCCTCACGATGTTCTACCCCGGTCTCCTAGAAAAACTAGGTATAGACGTAACAGTTCTTCGCGGTCCTAATAACAAATATAAATCTGCAGTAGAACCAATCATCAGAAGTGATTTCAGTGAGGCTAACAAAGTACAATTAAATGCTTTACTTGCAGATATCTGGGACATGATGAGAACCGGCATTTCGGATAGTCGCGGCATTACCCCCCAGAAGGTTGACGACATCGCGGAAAATATCCTTCTCAGACTACCCAGCGACGCTCTAGAGCTAGGTCTTGTTGACGACCTCTTCTACGAGGATGAGCGCGATGCGTTGTTAGAAAACCTACTCGACTCACTAGAATTATCAACCCTTAGCTTCGGCGAGTACACCCTCCCTGAGCGTATGTTCGGATTCGACCTTTCAGATCCTGAAGCACTAGTAGCCATGCTGGACGAAATTTCAGCAGAAGCACCAGATAATGACTCATCAGATTCTGATCCTCTAGGCGGTGAAATTGCAGTCATATACGCTGTAGGAGGCATAGAGTCTGGAGCAGGTGATGCCACGACTATAGGTTCTGTAACCATAGCCGCAGCTATTAAGAAAGCCAGATTAGCACCAGACGTTAAGGTAGTAGTTCTAAGGATTAATTCTCCAGGTGGCAGTGCTCTAGCGAGCGATGTGATTTGGCGCGAAACCATCCTATTGAAGGAAGCGGGTAAGCATTTAGTTGTTAGCATGAGCGATCTAGCTGCATCGGGCGGATACTACATTAGCTGCGCTGCGGATAAAATTTACGCTAATCCTACTACCATTACTGGTTCTATAGGCGTTTTCGGAATCATCCCTAACTTGGGTGGCGCATATGAAAAGCATCTTGGATTGACTTTCGATGAAGTATCCACACATAGCCATGCAGGAAAGCCAGACGGATTATTCGCGATGTCTCCATTTGAAATTGCAGCTTACAACGAGATTATTTCGGACATCTACGATGATTTCACTAGTAAGGTAGCAGACGGCAGGGGCATGACGCGCGAACAAGTAGAAGAAGTTTCTAGAGGAAGGGTGTGGTCAGGTGCAGATGCACTTGAAATAGGCCTTGTAGATGAATTAGGTAATCTAAGTGATGCTATCGAGTATGCAGAAAGTCTCATAGAAGATGGGCCTGCGACAAAGGTATACCTTCCTGAGGTGCAAGACCCCTTTGAGCAGATAATGGAGGATATGATGGGTGTGAGAGCTGGGTTAGATGCCCTCGATATGCTAGGAACAGATTCGTGGGTTATAGATGAAATTATTTCTGTAAAGAAGATGATTGAGTCTGGTGATATTTACCAAACAAGAATGCCATTCTCCATCCACTTCGATTAATTTCTAACTCTTCCGTTTAATGACCTTCGACAAGAATTCAAGGCTACAGCCTGAGGATTACTCTTCAGCAGAACACTTGCCAGTAAGGCTTGTCATTGAAGATGTAAGATCGGGAAATAACGTCGGATCATTTTTCCGCACGGGAGATGCCTTCCGAATTTCTGGCCTTGAACTTTGCGGAATCACATGTCACCCTCCTCATCGCGACATATTAAAGACGGCCCTCGGTTCTAGTAAATACGTCCCTTGGCGCGCCCACCATACTTCAATTGAAGCCATTCAAATCCTACGCTCAGAGGGATATAAAATCGCCTCAGTTGAGCAGCATGAATCCAGCATATTATTAAGCGATTGGAAGCCCGAGCCAGGTGAGAAGTGGGCCTTCATATTCGGAAACGAAGTTCGTGGAGTCCGCGAATCTACTTGCGTCGAGTCCGATCTAGTCATCGAAATCCCTCAACTTGGAGTCAAACAAAGCATGAATGTTAGTGTGTGCGCTGGCGTTGTGCTTTGGCAAACCAGCCAGTTGCTGGGGTAGTTTTGTAGATTGTTAAAAGGGTAATTCAATTTTCGCCTAATGCAAGGCCACCATTTAGTTATCGTATTGATAATCTTAGTATAGATACCTATGTGATAAAAGTCAAGAAAATTGCTTGTAGATCCCTAAAGGGTAGGGGTGTGAATTCCGGTTTACGGCTTGTGTATGCTATTTATGAAATTGAAAAAAGAATTGTCTTTGTTGAAATTTATCATAAAAATGATAAAGCTAATGAGGACAGATATAGAATACTTCTCAATTTTAAATAAACCAGATCACAAAAAAGGCCCAACCGAAGTTGAGCCTTTTTTAATATGTGGTATAGGGCTAATTAAAGACCGAGCTCGATTCCTTTGAACTCTAGGTCAGCTTTCGCTTTAGCAGCAAGTGAAGCATCCTTAGCGACAGCAGCTTGTGCATTGCTACTAGCTCCGGCTGAGTCACCTAAACGAGCACAGCATATAGCTAGAAGGTAGCTGCTTATAGCTGAGTCATCGTTAGAGTTCAGAAGCGTTGTCTTAGCTCCGTTAGCGTCTCCGTTAAGGAGTTTCGCAAGTGCTAGATTAGCTGAAGTAGCGCCGCTCATGTTAGATATAGCAGAACCATACTCTCCGTTAGTGATAGCAACAAGTCCTTTGTTGTAGCTGGTTTCTGCACTTGAACCAGCCTTAGCTAGAAGTTCTGCTGCCTCACCGTTCTTACCTTCCTGACGAGCTGTAGCTCCTAGGTTGTTTAGAACTGCGTTGTTATTAGGCTCAACGCTATTAGCTTTATTGAATGCTTCTTTCGCTTGGTTGAAACGACCTAGTTCCATTAAGCATACACCGCTGTTATTGTGACCTCTTACATCATCACTGTACGCTGCTGCGCAAGATGTGTAAACAGTAAGTCTATCGTTAACGTCAGTAAAAAGTGTAGCACTAAATAAAAGCTCTTCAACAGTTAATGTAGCTGGAGCTGACATTGAAAGAGCGATGAGCTCTTCGTCTGTGTAGCCTTCAACTGTGTAGTTCATAGCAATCATTGAGCGACGTAGAGAAGGAAGGATTTGGTCTTCAATCTCAGTATAAGTCTTAGCGATATTGCGAATCTCTTCTTCACGCTTAGTCTTATCAGAGTACATATCAAGGACTCTTAAGATTAGATCCTTGTCAGCGATGTCAGATGCACGCATTAACTTTTTGAATCCATCCCAGTCCTCACCTTTAGGTATTAGGTTAGCGAAGTCGTCAGCTGTGTCAATCTTATTGCGTCTAAGCTCAGTCTTAAGAGCTGAGTGAGCAGATTCTGCTCTATCAGAAGCGAGATCCTCGTTCATTGAAATCTCCCCTTCAGGAGAAGCGTAAGCCTCAATTGTTACTCCAGTTAAAGAAACACTATCAGCAGACGCTGCAAGTATGAAGAGATCTTTCATAGCTGACCATCCATCAGAACGAAGCTCATAAGCTCGAACGTCAGAACGGTTGTAAGTATAGTTAATCTCATCGTTTATTGTGTATGGCATGGTACGCTGAAAGTTGTCAGCAATAATCATGAACTTGTCGTCTGGTTGAACAAGGTTCTGTGTTGTTATAACACCATCACATAGGTAGTAAGGTTCGAAGTCTACATAATTTTCACCTTTATGTCCTCGTATTCTGAGTTCGAGACGTGAAGCGTTTTCCATTGCTACTTCGTAAGGAACGGTAGCCGTGTAAGTGAAAGACTTTCCGAATTCGTAAGAAACAACTGTGTAGTTTCCAGCAGCGTCTTCGCCTTGGAATGCAACTGTTTCAAATGCGGATTCACCTCCTTCCCAAACGAGAACAGGAGTAGCTTCCAATCTAATCTTCTTTCCGAAGTATTTAGCTGGAAAATTTCCGTTAATAGTAACTTCAACGTCTTCACCTACTAGGATGAGAGTTTCTGGAGTTACTGAAAGGCCGAGTGTTTCAAGGGCTTTTTCCATTGAACCTAGGCCAGCGCATCCTGCAAGGAATATTGCGGCGGCTATTGCAAAAAATGATGTTGATGTACGTAGCATGCGAGTAATTGGGTTTGTGAGGTCGCAGATAATTAGGACAAAATTAGTGTAAAAAGAAGTGTTTAACCTATAAAAGATATCAAGCAGTTACCACACCCATGTTAGAAAACTTTTTAATCCGTTGTGAAATCCGTTTTTCGGCTCCTAAGGGCATGAGCTGGTCTAGGTTATTAATGATGGTTTTTTTAATGGTGGCGAACATTTCATCTCTGTTATTATGAGCCCCGCCAAGTGGTTCGGGTATAATTGAATCGATGAGTTTATTCTTTATCATGTCGTCACCCGTTAATTTAAGAGCGTCGGCAGCTTCAATCTTGTGATCCCAATCCCTCCATAAAATTGATGAGCAAGATTCAGGAGAGATAACACTGTACCAAGTATTCTCTAACATCATCACCTTATCACCTATTCCTATCCCTAAAGCTCCTCCAGATGCTCCTTCTCCAATAATTATGCAGATTATAGGAACTCGTAATTGAACCATTTCAATCAAATTCCTTGCTATAGCTTCTCCCTGTCCACGTTCTTCCGCCTCTAGTCCAGGATATGCTCCTGGTGTGTCTATTAAAGTTACTACTGGTCTGTTAAACTTCTCAGCTAGTTTCATTAACCTCAAAGCTTTTCGATACCCTTCGGGATTCGCCATTCCGAAATTTCGGTACTGACGCATCTTAGTGTTTATTCCTTTCTGTTGACCGATGAACATGACAGGTCTTCCGTCAAGATCTCCAAATCCTCCTACCATCGCCTTATCATCCTTTACATTCCTATCTCCGTGAAGTTCCGTAAATGTGCCATCGGTGATAGCGTTAAGATAATCAAGAGTGTATGGTCTGTCTGGGTGACGACTAACCAGTACCCTTTCCCATGGAGTAAGTTTACTGTAGATCTCAGCAGTTACTTCGTCAATCTTTGTTTCAAGCTCTTTAATAGTCGTAGCCATATCGAGGTCGTTATTCTCCTCAATACCCTTTGATTTTTCAAGCTGCTCGCGCAGAGTTTTAATCGGCTCTTCGAATTCTAAATAATTCATCTGTGCAAAGATGATAAATACTCAAGCATTTCCCTAATTGCTAGGCCTCTATGACTGATATTATTTTTATCGTCTTGGTTCATTTCTGAAAACGTTATGTTTCCTCCTTCAGGAATAAAAATTGGGTCATAACCGAACCCCTCAATTCCGGATTGCTCATTAGCTATAGTTCCCTTGCATACTCCCTCTATTAAACGCTCATGTCCATTGACAATAATATGAATTGCAGTTCTGAATTGAGCTTTTCTATTAGTAGCGCCCATCTTTTCTAACTCGTTCTGAAGATGTGACATATTCTTACCGGCATCTTTTTCTTCTCCGCCAAATCTAGCAGTAATTACCCCGGGTGCACCATTCAGAGCCTCAACTTCAAGCCCTGTGTCATCAGCAAAACAGTCATATCCATAATTATCTTTCACATGTCTAGCTTTCAATGCAGCGTTACCTTCAAGAGTTTCAGACGTCTCGGGGATTTCTTCCGTGCATCCGATATCCACAAGTGATTTAACTATGAATTTCCCTTCAAGCATTCTGGATACCTCTTCGGCTTTGTTTTTGTTTCCAGTTGCAAAAACGATTATGGGGAGTTTCTCTACCATCATTGTCTTATAATTTTCCCAGACTTATTTCTATCAATATTTCCCCATCTAATCTCCCGAGGCACCTCTTTTCCCTCAAGTACAGTTCTTATTTTCTCATCCAATTGCTCTTCATCTTGTTCGCTACATTCAATATGTAGCACGATTCTCTCTCCTAGTTCACCATCTTCAGCACCGTAAATAACAAGTTCGTGATTAATCACGGTGCGAAGTTTTCTCTCTATTTCTTCTGGAATGAATTTTATCCCCCCAGAATTGATGATGTTGCTCGCTCTGCTGATCCAACTAAATGACTGAGCATCGTGCAGTTCTATAATGTCATCAGTGATTAAGCTTTTTACATTCCTATTTCTAGCAGAAATAACTAACCTGTTGTCAGACGTCTTCTCGAAACTAACCCCTGCCAATGCTTTGTAGGGAGGCGGCGTGTTTTCATGCACTCTTTTGCGAAGTGCAACATGGGTTATGGTTTCCGTCATGCCATAGCCTTCATAAACATTAATGTGAGATGGAATTAAACTTAACAGACGATCAGATGCTGGCGATCCGCCTAACAGTATCGTTTTTACCGATGGGAAAGATGCAAGAGTCCTGTTTTTCGTGATTTTTGAAAGCTGATGAGGTGTAAGAGCGACGAAGTCTGCCTCGATATCCCAAAGTTTTTCAAGATTGCTATTAACGGCTATTAAATCATGATTCCCAGTAATAGCTCTGATAACCATCATTTTTCCCGCAATAAACTCAATAGGAAGTGCGAGTATTAGTTTGGATCTGTTCTCAAGATTGAAAAACTGCAATGTATCATTAGCGCTTGCAATGATAGCTACTCTTGAATGCTTTATTACCTTAGGTTTTCCAGTGGAACCAGAAGTCATGCTCTCAATCTGGTTGGCTGACTCAAACCACTTAATTAAAAAGCTAGCTAGACCATTCGTCCAAGGGTGTCTTAATTTATCATCATAGAATCTCCTCGCACCACCGGCGTCTAATCGCCATTTTCTATTGTCTATGATTAATTCCCCTCCATCCTTCTGCCATAACTCCCCATCTATTATCTCTAAGTCGCTATCGCTATTGTTCGTGTATAGACTCCCCGTTCCTAGACCAGATACAGTCACATCTTCTGCTTCGAACTTCTCGACAATCCATCCAGTCCAGTCAGCTATAGCTGTTAAGCCCAAATTAGATTCAAGTGCCGAGGTCACCCACCACCCTATACTTAAATCATTCGCGACCTCTATCCACTCTGTCGACTCCGAAAGTCCACCTATAAGGCTAGGCTTCAAAACGATAAAGTCAGGTGAAATTCCCTTGAGAAGTGAAATTTTCTCCTCTTTTGAAAACACACCTATCAACTCTTCATCAAGAGCTATAGGAATAGAGCTTAGGCTGCATATTTCTGACATTGTGCATGCGTTTCCAGCTGGGATAGGCTGCTCTATGCTATGAAGCTGAAACTCTCCAAGAGCATTTAGACTTTCTAAAGTGTCTTTGTGAAATGCGCCATTAGCGTCCACCCTCAAGGTATATTCTCCCACAGGACATCTTCGTCTGACTTCTCTAAGCAGTTTAAGTTCCTCTTCAAAAGGGAGCGCACCGACCTTGAGTTTAATAGTCTTAAACCCACGTTCTACAAGTGAATCCACTTGCCCTAGCATGCTTTTCATACTATCCATCCAGACCAAACCGTTAATCTCCAGTCCCTTCCTTCCATTGGAAAACTCACTTACTAGCCGTGCGCTACAAAACTCAATCAGTACCATCTCCACAGCGAACCTCACAGATGGCATTTCGCGAGACACGTCTCTCATCCTTAATGACGATCCGGTAGCTATCCGATTAAGTTCCTTTACAACATCGTCCTCAGACTCTAAGCTTAATCCTGGTATCAAGCTACACTCTCCTAATACGGTTTTCCCAGTCTTATCAGTAGCTTTTAAATAATAGCAGGGCTTTTCCGTCATCACATCGCGAGATGTCTTTGCTGGTCTCTTAAAAATGAGCGGCCTTTTTACCACTTCCATTTCCAACCCATCAAAGCTCAAATCCCTAAACATCTTAAGCTTGTATTATTACAGCGACTGACATCAGCATAAATAATGCTGTGACAAAAGCGCCCATTGCTACCTTTTTTAATTCCGGATCTAAGGTCTTCGGGTCAGTAGAATTATATACGAATACTAGATGAACGGTTTGGGTTAAAGCGATAAGCACGAACCATGTAAAACCTATCCAACTCCCATATAAATAGGGTAGAAGACACGCCCAAGCTGTGATGATTAGAAATGCGTGATAATGTTTTGCTTTCTCATATCCCATCTTTACAACCACAGTATTCTTTCCGGATCGCTTGTCACTCTCCACATCACGCATGTTGTTTAAGTTCAGTACCGCAACAGCCATTAGACCAGAAAATGTAGCAGGCAGTAACCAATCCCATTCTATGGTGTGCACTAGCAGATACCCCACACCTAGCACCCCCACATAACCGAAGAACACCATAACGAATATATCACCCAGCCCCTTATATCCAAACGCCCTCGACCCCATGGTGTATTTAAGGGCAGCCACAATTCCAAGCACTCCTAATCCCCCCAGGACTAGCATAGTCCAGTCAACTTGTGCGTCCATAAACGCGAAAACCAAAGTCAGACACCCAGCCACGAACGCTTTAACGATAGAAAACTTGAGCATCCTTTTCATTTCCACAGGAGTAATATCCCCAGAAGCTAGAGCCCTATCACTTCTCCCTTCATCTGTTCCTTTCTCAAAGTCACCGTAGTCGTTTGCGTAATTAGCTAAGACCTGAAGCCTAATAACGGTAATTAGAGCGAACATAAAAGTCAATTTCTGCCACAGAGTTATTTCAAGGCTCTCGTTTTGAAGATTATGCTGCTGTGCTATAGCGGCACCTAAAATCACGCAAGTCATAGCTAGGGGAAGCGTTCGCAACCGTGCAGCTTTAACCCATGATTTCAAGGATGCCATTTATGGGAATTTAGGGTATTGTTGAAAGTTAGGCTCTCTCTTCTCTAGGAAGGCCTTTTTTCCTTCCTGAGCTTCTTCCATCATGTAATACATCAATGTAGCATCGCCTGCGAATTCCATCATACCACTCTGCCCATCAAGTTCGGCATTCAATCCGCGCTTTATCATTCTAAGTGCAAGCGGAGATCTTTTCAAGATGGTTTTACACCATTGTACCGTTGTGTTTTCAAGCTCGCTAAGGGGAACCACCTTGTTCACCATGCCCATCGTTTCTGCCTCTACTGCTGAGTATTGTTCGCATAGGAACCAAATCTCTCGGGCTTTCTTTTGGCCCACCATATCAGCCAAGTAACTCGAGCCGAATCCTGCATCAAAACTACCCACCTTAGGTCCAGTCTGGCCGAAGATTGCATTCTCAGAAGCTATTGTCAAATCACAAACAACGTGCAGCACGTGCCCACCTCCGATAGCATAACCATTAACCATTGCTATAACAGGCTTAGGAAGTGAGCGAATCCGTTTGTGTAGGTCCAGGACGTTAAGCCTAGGCACTCCATCTTCTCCGATGTACCCGCCTATGCCTTTTACGTTTTGGTCCCCACCACTACAAAATGCTTTATCACCCAGACCAGTCAATACCACAACTCCGATATCCGTCCTTTCGCGAGCGATATCCATCGCGTCTATCATCTCTTTATTCGTCTCCGGGCGGAATGCATTGTACACCTCAGGGCGACAAATAGTAATTTTAGCAATCCCCTCAAAGTACTCAAAACGAATGTCTTCGTAGTCTTTTATTGAAGTCCAAATTCTTTCACTCATGCTTCCTTTGATAGTATCGATTTATAAATTGAGGTGCTAATAAGGGCGTCGGTTTTCACCTCCAAAATAGATGGTCCATTGGTGTTGTTCAACAGTTCCATCCCCACTATAGTAGACTCAACATCTGTAGCACAAAAGTACGCCAGACCACAATATGCGGCTGCAGCTTTGAGGGAGGATTTGGGCTTGGTTTCAAAATATTTATCAACTAACCCCGTATCTTCTGGTCCATCGAGCCATCTGAAAATCTCACCCCCACCATTGTTAATTACAACAATCCTTAGATTATCAGGTAATTCTCCCACTGTTGCCAAACCGTTGAGATCGTAGATAAAAGCTATGTCCCCCGTTATCAACGTCACTCGGTGTCCTTTATCTGCAACTATAGCGTCTCCCACTGCGGTGGACGTGCACCCATCTATTCCAGCCACTCCTCTATTTGAGTGAATTATCACACCTTCTGCGGCTTCAACTAGCTGGGCGTATCTCACAGAAGTAGAGTTACTCAAGTGTATAGTGCTGTGAGTCGGTACGTTTTTAAAGAGTGTTTCGAATGCTATTAAATCACTCCACGGTGTATCACAATTTATCACCGATCCATAGAGAGATTTTTTCACTTCAGCCCAAGCACTTAAAAACCTACTTTTCTGTACTACTTCTTGCGAGAAAAACTCCAGCCATTCATAAGGGTCAGCGTTAATGGTCACACATCCTTTATTAAATGTATCCCACCCATCTCCATCCAAACTCACATGAAAATGTTCAACATCTATTTCACCTATCGCATGCCTTAGAGCTTTGCTCAATGTCGGAGTACCGACAGTAATAATTGTGTCGGGTAATAACTCATCATCCCACTTGCCCTTGAGGCGTGCAGTAAATAAATCCCCTGAATGAATAATATTCTCTCCAGAAAAACCTGAAAACTTTTCGCATATCCCAGCAATGCGAGGCGATTCATCACCACGCTTGTAAAACGGTAATCCTCCAGCAATCACAAGAATTTTTGTGTCCTCGCGATTCATTCCTTCGGGTATAAATAATTCACTCTCCGAATTCACGCTAGATTCGACAAAATCGAATTCGATAAAATCACATAATCCATAAAGCGGCTCCTCAAATGGAACGTTGATATGTACGGGTCCGTTTTTAGCCACTGCATACGCTTCACTTGCCACAAATGCAATCTCCTCTTCATTCATGATGAGTTCGTCAACTAAAAAACAGCCTAGACAATTGTTTTCGAATACGTAATTCTGAAATACGGATTGTCCATGGCCTTTTCCTATTGAGGTAGTAGGTCTGTCGGCAGTAATACTAATTAACGGTATCCTTTGGTGGAATGCTTCAGCAATAGCGGGTCCGTGATTTAATGCAGCTGTTCCAGAAGTACATATTACCGCAGCTGGCCGGCCGGTTCTTAGGGCCATGCCCAAAGCCACGTGAGCAGCAGATCTCTCATCGATAACCACGTGAGTATCAATATCTGGGTGAGCATCGAAGGCAATAGTAAGTGGAGCATTTCTTGACCCTGGACTTATCACAGCATTAGTCAACCCATTGTATGCAAGTTGAGCGACAAGTATACTTGCTCCTTTGTGGTCCGATGTTTTACTGACTGATTTCATCTGCACACTTATACTATGGTTTCTTGAATGGCGAAAAGTTTCGCTTCCGTTTCTTCCCACTCTTCGGTGATATCTGAACCAGAAACTATTCCCCCACCGGCATACAACTTAACCCCGCCTTTCATCCATTTAGCGCATCTCAGATTCACGTAGTATGCACTTCCCGATGCGGTCTTAACCCCTAAATATCCAGCAAAATATTCTCTATTCAACCTTTCGTTTTCTGAAATAAACTTACAAGCTTCCAGCATAGGTCTGCCTCCAACGGCTGGAGTAGGATGAAGCACTTTAGCGAGTTCAGAAAGGCTGCCTTTTAAAGAGCATCTGAACCTGGTTTCCAGGTGTATTAGGTTCCCGTACTGCAGTTCTGCTCTAGGTTCTATTCTCAAATCTGTAGCGCCATGGCTCTCGAGGATGTTTTCGATGTAATCCGTCACGAGTCCCTGTTCTTCGTGTTCTTTAGATGTCCAGGGAGAGGATTTGATTTTATCTACAGTTCTTGTTCCTGCAAGGGATACAGTCTCAACTCTGTTATCGCTCGCGGATACTAATAGTTCAGGTGTTGCTCCACACCAAACCCCACATCTAGGGTGAAATAGCAGGTAAACAAAGGCATCAGGATGTGCCTCGCATTTTCTTGCAAATGACGCCTCAGGCGAGCATCCCATAGAGATACTCTTCACCCTAGAAACGACAACCTTATCTAGTTCCCCGTTATTAATTTTATCAATAGCAGATGCTACAGCATTGAAGTGTTCATCTTTACTTGTTGAATCAGAAGAGTACTCGGTCAGTATTTCTATCGTGCCTTTTACAGGAAATGCAGATTTCACGACATGACCTTTTAATTCTATAGTAGGATAACTTCTAGACGGACTAAACGGTTCAAATTTGAAGCATGACGTGCCACTTTCCGATTCCTCAATCGAATAGACATCATTAGATCCAGGTGGTTTCCACCAAACCCTTGCTTCAATCATTCCTAATCGGTTAAGGATATTATCATCACAGTTAACCGCGACGTACAAACCAGTTTCCCCTCTTCATTTTTTATTTCTATTCCCCACACATGGATTTTTCTCCCCTTATGAATGATGGAAGCAGTACCGTACACCCATCCCGACCTTACTGAGCGCACGTGGTTAGCGTTAATTTCTATTCCCACAGCTCCTTTTCCCGACTCTGAGACTAGATGATGCGATCCTATTGATCCCAAAGTTTCAGCAAGCACTACACTAGCACCTCCGTGAAGTAAGCCATAAGGTTGTATAGTTCTTTTATCTACAGGCATTTTACCTGATACACACCCATCTTCTATAGAAATTATTTCTAATCCTATAACTTCGGCTATGGTTCCTTTACCAAATTGATTAAAATTCTTCATCTTTGCACAAACCTACGTAGCAAATGCCCCAGCACGATTCTCTTACAAGAATATTAGTAGTTGAAGATGATAAATCTTTATCTAGGATGCTAACTATGAACCTCCAAGCGGAAGGTTATCATGTAGTTACAGCTTTTGATGGTGTTGAAGCCCTAGATGCAATTCGTAGTCAACGTATAGAAGCAATTATTTTAGATGTTATGCTTCCTAAACTGGACGGTTTTCAGGTTTGCTCTACAGCCCGCATAGAGGGGCATAGGATGCCCATATTGTTTTTGACTGCTAAAAACTCTGGTCCAGAACGAGTTGAAGGACTAATTCTAGGAGCTGATGATTATCTAGGTAAGCCTTTTAATATCGAGGAACTTCTGTTGAGATTAGC
>CAWVZZ010000016.1:0-18483 GCA_963934745.1 uncultured Flavobacteriales bacterium
CAACCCCGCTTTGTGAGGCCTGTAAATATGGCAACACCACACAATCGGAAGCACTAAAAATAGCCGGCAACTCTGCCTCGTCAATAAACCGGTTAATCACGTGAATTCTGTCAGAACAACCGCTATCGTCTATCAATTCCTGGTAAGGCTCCCACTCCCCATAACATTCTCCAGCAATGAGAATGTGTATAGACGTATTCAATCCACTAGCAGCTTTGAGCAACGTACTCAGTCCTTTGTAAGGTCTTATGAGCCCGAAAAACAATGCCACCTTCGCATCCTCTGGAATACCGAGCTCAGCTTTAGCCTTCACACTACTTATGCCTTTGGGGTAGTGGTCGTAAAGCGGATGAAATAACACCTTGCAGTCCATGTCAGGGTGAAGCAGAGAAACCTCATCCTTCACATTCTCACTCAGGGTAATGCAGCTGTCTACTCTTTTTAAAAACCGTTTTGTGAGCCATCTATCAACTCCCGCGCCGTCATGTGATGAAGCGTTATGCATTAGTGCCACGATTTTAGTGCTAGGGCTCAATTTCTTAACTCTTCTAGTAACACTTCTCAGTGCAGGTGCTAATGATGCGTGCCAAAAAGGAAGCAACAACACGTCCATCTCGCCATCAGCTAAAATCCTCTCAGCTGTATTCTTCCACGTACGAGGGTTAATGGAGTCGAGGGGAGCCTCTGAGCCGGTAGGAGTAGACTGACCTGAGATGGTTTGAGATTCGCCTGGAAAAAGAAAGCTAGGATACTGCCTACTCCAGTTATAGCAATTAACCTCGTGTCCCTCAGCCTCTAGCGCTTTTGACATCCTGTCGTTGAACGACGCAATCCCACCTCGATATGGGTAGAAGGTGGATACGATAGCGATTTTCATGTCGTAAAGATAATATCTTTGTAACATGGACGCATTTTTAGTTGACGGGATTAGAACTCCCATAGGATCTTTCGGCGGAACACTTTCTACTGTTCGAACTGACGATTTAGCTGCACTGACGATTTCGGAACTATTAAAACGCAATCCAGGACTAGATCCTTCCTCAATTGGAGATGTGATTCTAGGTTGTGCTAACCAGGCTGGTGAAGATAACAGAAACGTGGCACGAATGGCAGGCTTGTTAGCAGGCTTACCTGTATCAGTGCCCGGCGAAACTATCAACAGGCTTTGTGCTTCTGGTTTAGCTGCAGCTACGAATGCGGCAAGAATGCTAGCCCTTGGCGACGCGGATATTGTCATCGCAGGTGGAGTTGAGAATATGACACGTGGGCCGTGGGTAATGTCTAAGGCTTCAAAAGCATTCGGTAGAGATAGTCAGATGCATGATTCAAGTTTCGGATGGAGGTTCATTAACCCTAATCTAGAAAAAATTTACGGCGTCGACGGCATGGGTGTCACTGCAGAAAACCTAGTAGACTTACACGGCATTAGCCGAGAAGATCAAGACACCTTTGCATTCCACTCACACAGAAAAGCCACAGCAGCTAGAGATCAGGGTGTATTAGCTGAGGAAATAGTACCTGTTGCTATCCCTAGAAGAAAACAAGACGACTTGATTTTCGAGCACGACGAATTTATTCGTTCTGGCACAACCTTGGACATTCTCTCTAAACTTCGTCCAGCCTTTAGAAAGGAAGGAGGTTCCGTCACAGCAGGTAATGCAAGTGGACTTAATGATGGCTCCGCAGCACTCCTTCTCGCTAACGCTCAGGGATTGAAATCTCAAAACTTAGAACCACTAGCTGAAATCCTTTCAAGTGCAGTAATTGGTGTAGAGCCCAGAATTATGGGTATAGGCCCTGTAAAAGCCTCTGAGATAGCCTTAAAGCGAGCAGGGTTAACTTTCGCGGATATAGATGTAATTGAACTTAACGAAGCCTTCTCCGCTCAGGCACTCGCCTGTATTCGCAGTTGGAACATAGCAGGCGATGATGCTAGAATAAACCCTAACGGTGGTGGCATTTCACTCGGCCACCCTCTAGGAATGACAGGTTCAAGAATTTTACTCACAGCAGCTAGGCAGTTAAGGAGGACGGGCGGCAAATATGGACTTGTTACTCTCTGCATAGGAGTGGGGCAGGGGTACGCTGTCGTAATTAAAAACACGGCTGTATGATACAGTCGTTTAAGGGGATGATTCCAGTAATCCATCCCTCGTCATACATACATCCCACGGCTGTAGTTTTAGGACATGTTACTATAGGGCCTGACTGCTATATAGGTCCTGGTGCTGTACTTAGAGGGGATTGGGGTAAAATCATTATAGGCGAAGGCTGTAATGTTCAGGAGAACTGTGTGTTACATATGTTCCCCGGCAAATCAGTCATTCTCAAAAATGGTGCTCATGTGGGGCATGGTGCCAGTATTCACGGAGCAACTTTAGGCGAGCAGGTCCTTATAGGAATGAACTCTGTTGTTATGGACGACGTGGTGTTAGGTGATGGCTCCATTGTAGGAGCCTTGAGCTTCGTCACGGCAAACACCACCTGGACTGAACGATCACTAATCGTAGGCAACCCAGCTGTTAAGATCAAAGACGTGAGTGATAAGATGTACAATCATAAGGTCGAAGGCACTGAACTATATCGAGAATTGCCACACGACATGCATAACCATTCCGAAGAGGTAGAAGCACTTGAATCCGAGCAGGAGAATAGGTACGAAGATTTTCCAGATTTTGATACCTGGATGAAGCGTAAAAAGTAATGGGACGGTCTCAAAATCGTAAAATGGTATTCAAGCAGTTTACCGTTCATGACTCCGGTTGCGCCATGAAAATAGGTACAGACGCTGTTATGTTAGGCGTTCTTGCAAATCATCAGCACCCACTAAATATATTAGATATAGGCACTGGATCAGGAGTAATAGCCCTCATGCTAGCCCAACGCTTCCCAGCCTCCACCATTACCGCCCTCGAACTAGAACCCGATGCATTCCTGCAGGCGTCATCGAACTTCCAGCAAAGCCCCTTCAACGACAGACTCGAGTGCATTGAGTCACGTTTTCAGCATTGGAGCACTTTCGAAGCTAACTCTAACGAATTCGATCTCATCGTCAGCAATCCCCCTTTCTTCTCAGGCAAACCCCAATCCCCTAATCACGCAAGAAACCTGGCAAGACACGACGATTTTCTTTCTATCGACGAGATTTTCGAAGGAGCGAAGAGGGTGGTGAAAGGTGATGGGGTTTTGAGCTTGGTTTGGCCTGTAGAAAGAGAATCAGACATGTTAGCTGCTGCAGAATCTAATGGGTTTTACATCACTACTCGCACAGAGATATTACCTACAGCTAACCATACAGCAGTGCGGATAATTGCAGAATTCACCCTTTCTAAAGAAGTATTAAGTTCGTCCGAAATCATATTGGAAATAGGAGAGGGGCAGGAAAGGAAATTCACGACCGAGTATCTCTCTCTTATGAGGGGTTTCTTCTTGAAAGCGTAATATTCGAATTAACCGCCGAGAACTCTCTTTAGATTCTCGAGTTGAGCTGTCCATAGTTCAATTGCGTCCTCTACTTCGTCTGCCTCGGCATAGTCCGTTATTATGATGGCTCTGTCGCCAGTCATGTCATCCACCTTGATTCTGAGTTCGAAATAAGTATTTTCACTATCCTCCTCAGCTTCCATCCACTTGAACTTTACGAATTCATCTTTCTTCTTCGTAATCATTCTAGCTACCTCTTCAGATCCATCCCAAATAAACGTGTGCACATCCTTCTTGATATTCACATCGTCACAGAACCATTCTGCTAGCCCACTAGGTGTACTCATGCAGTTGTAAAGGACACCTTTACTGCTGTTGATAGGGAATTCTATCGTGAATTTTTCTTTCTCCATTTGGTCTATTTTCTGACAGGATGCAAGATACACATGAGAAGAGCAACTACAATAATTTTTCACATGTTTAGGCAGTTTATTCATAGTTAATTAATATCTTTGCGCCCGCCTTGGCGAGGTAGCTCAGCTGGTTAGAGCGCAGGATTCATAATCCTGAGGTCGGGGGTTCGAGCCCCCCTCTCGCTACAAGAAGTCCCTTTTAATCGAGGGGCTTTTTTTTATGGTTAATTTCAGGTATCAAAAGTATTGGCAATAAAAAAGCCCCGGTACATCCGGGGCTTTTTATTTAAGTCTGTTGTCGAATTAGAATGAACGACGCTTCTCGCGTTGCTCGCTTTCATTACAACGGATGGGACGACCCATCACGTCTTTGCCTTCAAGAGCTTCAATAGCCGCTTGCCCCTCATCAGAGTTAGGCATTTCTACAAAACCGAACCCGCGTGAGCGGCCAGTTTCACGATCATGGATCACTCTTGCACTGTCAACAGTGCCGTGAGCCTCAAATGTTTCCTGCAAAGCAACGTCATCAACGCCCCAAGCAAGGTTTCCTACAAAAATATTCACAATAAAAAATAATTAAAATGCGCCGCAAAGGTAGTCAATCATGTGTCCCACAGAACATAAAGTTTTAGTTATTTGATTTCTCAGTTAACTGTATAAATCCACATAGGAGGGAAATTCCATAAAATGAAATTTGCACGTCTCATGTCGAATTGACTGTAGTGCTTTTTCATAGCCCAAGGGAAGTACGTGAACCATCGCATTGTTGTGCCGTGCTCAGTGAGCTTTAGCAACGTCTTTTGGAGTTTCCTTTTTACTTTCAATGGCATGTTATATGGTAATCCACTGATTACTAAGTCAACTCGGCTTATTCCTCTTTCATCTAGTAATCTCTCTAGATTACATGCGCTACATCTCACAACTTCGAATCTATCATCGTAATTATCTCGCAAAGGCTCTATGTAAACCTCCTCAAGCTCTATTAATAAAACCTTACATGTAGAAGGTAGCTGTTGAGATAGGAGATCTGTAAACACACCAGTACCGGGACCTAATTCTACGACGTACTCCATCTTGTGTAGATCTAATCCGTCAAGCATACCTCTTGCCGCTCTTTTAGAGCTGGGAGTTATTGAAGCATTAACCTTAGGCTGCTTAATGAAGGTTTTGAAGAATTGTCCTTGTTTCATTATTCGTCTTGTGCTTCCTTCTTCTTTTTAAGTCTCTCGATTGCTTCCTCAGATAAAAAGAATTCTGGGTCTGGTGGATCTAGACCCTCTATGCGATATAACATCTCTGCGAGTTGTAGTGCTCCGATTTGTTTTGCTAATATTCTTTTGTCCTCATCAAGTAAAAACAGCTTTGGAGTAGAAAACACATCAAAGGTAGTTCTGAAGTTTAAACTTTGCAGGTCAGTAATTCCTGAGTAAATAAGCTTTACTGCACTGTCTTGAGCATTAATCTGTGGATTATCACTTACATGAATCCAAGAGGAGTAATCAGCTTTGCCAAGTTCCTCTATCCATGGTTCTATCTCGAAATCATTTCCTATTGCATAAATCTCAAGTCCTTTTTCATGCCACTCTTCATAAATACGCTGAAGAATGGGCATTTCCTTTTTACAGTGACCACATGTGCTTTCCCAAATAACAAGCAGTGTGTATTTAGCTTCGATATCGTGAAGTGAGTTCCAACTAGATTGATCTATACCGGGAAGTGTTATGTTATGAGCGATCTCACCACACAAAGAATATCTCAACTCACCAGCTCTGTCAATAATCTTTTTTAACTGTTCATCATTAAGCCATTCAACCAGACCTGTAGAGTAGTATTTATCAACTAACCGGACAAAGACTTTGTCCATGCACATGACTTTTGATGATTCGCTTTCGAATGTCATATGATGAAGAAAGAATTTAAATATTTCCTCATTCCCTTCAACTCTGTCTAGTAATTTCACAGCCTCGACGAACATGGTGTCAGGTGCAGGTGGCAGAACTTGTGCCCAATACCTATTAATAAGCGTGTTCAGGGCGCCATCTCTAACTAGTCTGGGATCAGTTAAATCTACATTATCCCAGTAATGACTCCTGTACCAATGGTATCTCCACAAATCAGCGTCTTCTATCTCAGATGGAGGCTGTGGAACTTCAATTTCTTGAAGCATTCCAAGGTATTTGCCGAACAAGAAGTTCTTGTCTGAATCTATTAAGTTCTGTTGATATTCAACTACTTCAGAAGTTAATAATTGCATTCCGTTTTTTGCGATCTCTACCTGTAAAAGAGTGGAGCTAGAATCGGTTAATACGACATCATAAGGAGATCGTTCTGAGCGTTTTACATTGAGGAATTTTAGATAGTCATAAAACACTCTGTTTTCGTCACTTTCAATTACTTCCATGTCTCCTGAAGGATTAGAAAGAGTAGTTTGGAAGGTCATGGGCTCGTTTACGAGCATGATGTCGAAGAAGATAGGCCCAGGTAAAACGATAGCGTACTTGCCACATTCATTAAAGGGCTTTCCTTCGAAGGAGAACTCGCCGTTTTCGTTAGCTAATGTAGTGTCGTTGTAAAACAATTTGGTGCCGTAGTAGTTTGCTAAGTAAATAGTATCGTTTGATACACCGTCAACCACGACATTAATTCGAGGGAAAGTGTTTTCTACTTGAGCAAGTAAAGCGAAGCTCTGAATACAGAGTGTAACTAATAAAATAAGTCGAACTTTAATTAATTGCATATTCTAAGATTCTCTTCTTTAGAACCTGCAATTTAACTCGCACCTTTGCACTATGAGCATTTTAATAGATAGTTTCACATTTGTTGGGCCCAATGGAGATTTGGCAACTGATATTCATAGGGTTCCATCCGGAATGTCAAGTAAAGGAACTATTATCTTCGCTCATGGATATAAAGGATTTAAGGACTGGGGTGCATGGCATTTAATGGGTGATAATTTTGCTGAAGCGGGGTGGGAGTTTGTGCGGTTTAACTTCAGTCATAATGGACATTTAAGTTCTGATCAAATGAACTGTTCAGATGAGTCTGCTTGGTCTAGAAACAATTATTCCATTGAGAAGTCGGACCTGGTTTTCATGTTGTCTCGTTCTAGGAGTCCTTTCGCTGATAACGAAAAGCTGATAGTTATGGGACATAGTAGAGGAGGAGGGATTGCAGCTTTAGCTGCTTCTGAAGTTTTAGTTGATAAAATAGTTTTGCTAGCATCGGTGAGTGACTTCGGCGCAAGATTCCCTAAAGGCGCTGAACTTATAAAATGGCAACAAAGCAATATGTTGAAAGTTCTTAATACTCGCACAGGATTAACATTAACGCATCAATACGCCTTTTATGAGGACTTTGTCAATAACAGTGCAGCCTTAGATATTGAGACCGCTGTACGCTCTTTGAGTGGTCAACTACTAGTAATTCATGGAGAAGATGACAAAGCAGTCTCACCTTCTGAAGGTAAAAACATTGCTAACTGGGCTGAACTTGGTGAGTACTATGGCATCAGTAATACAGGGCACACTTTTGACATTTCTCACCCGTGGACTTTACGTGACCTACCGAGTGGTGCATTAATCTTAGTGGAGAAGACGCTAGAGTTTCTAGATAGATAATAGAATTTTCTACTTATAGCGAAAAAAAGGGCCGCCTTTACGGCAGCCCTTAATACTGTTTTGATAGTAGCTAGCTATTCTAGTTAGTGATTAACCACAAGTTTTCTCATAGTGTGATTACCGTTAGAAGCAAGCTCTACAAGGTAGATGCCGTTTTCTAAATTCAATTCGACTCTCTGTCCTACATTTAAGTTAGTCAGCTCCAGATCCATTACTACTTGTCCGTTAAGAGCGATGATGCGAACAGACCCTTCAGTTGAGTTGCTAGTGATTTGTATGTAATCATTTGCTGGATTTGGACCAAATGTTAGATCTAGCTCAGCCTCAACAACGCCGTTTAAAACGTCTTCAGTTTCAACAACTACTAGGTCATCAATGTAATACAGTCCAGCAACGACACCGTCACCGAAGCCGTAGAAGTTTATTCCTCCGATAACAGCATCAAAAGGGATGTTGTTCATGTACTCGCCGTTTAAGTAAATCTCAGCTCTATCATTAACAGGGTCCATTAAGAATTGCACTTCGTTCCAAGCGTCAAGAGAGTAATCGGCAAAAGCATTGTCTACCTGGTCGATGCTAAGAGCAGCTTGTCCGTTGGATCCAAAAACCATATCGAAAGCCCATCCGACTTGTACAGCGAGATCCTCTTGAACATTAAAGTAAGCTGATCCTCCTGTTGGAACGTAGATCTGGAAGCTAACCTCATAAGCCTGATCTAATCCTATTGGAAGGTATACGTCCATAGGGCCGCCTGCCATAGAACCGAAAATCTTTAATGATTGAGTTCCAGAGTTAGCTTGCTCGTCAGTAACGATCCCGTCTTCGTCAGTTCCTGTAGTACCACTCCATGTGGTCCACACAGAACTTGATTCACCTATGTAAGAGCCGTTGTCATAAGCCTCAAAATCTTCTTCAAGAAGAGGAGTTTGTGCAGAGACACTCCCGAAAACTATAAGGGCAGAAGTAAGGAATGCACAAGGGAGTAAAAATTGCTTCATTGATATGAATTAGATGTTTATTTTCAATAAGAGCACAAATTATGAAATTATCAGTTAATAACACATGATTTAGACATGTTAAAATTACCTTTATAATATGAAATGGACTGGAAATTTAAGGAAGATGCGCACGGAGGAAGGGAATCCGGTGAAGTATTTTTGGGAAGGACGGGATGTGTTGAAAGAAATGCCATCTGTAGATGTAAATAACTGGATTGGTAAAAATATTTCTTGGACCTTCCATGGGGTCGTTAACTGTGTTGTGTCTGGGAAAACTATGAGAGAAGCATACAGAATGGGTATGAGTAAGGAATCGTTTTTCAACTCTCCCATTTCATGTCCGTCAATAATAAATCCGGAACTGAGCACTATTCATACGGGTGTCGCTCTGAGAGACAGAGAGTTCGAAGAGATGTATCATAATGTACCTCACGTCGTTTACATTTCTCGAACAGATAAATTGAAAATCGGTGTGACGGGCTTCGGGAGAGAATCGTTTAGGTGGAATGATCAGGGAGCTGTTGAAGGACTAATAGTTTGCGAAGTGCCTTATAGACAAATGGCAGGGGAGATTGAGGTTGTGTTAAAAGAGTATTTCAACGATAAAACCTATTGGCTAGGGATGTTAAAGGATGTGGGTAGAAATTCCGATGAATTGTTATACTTAAAAGACGAATGTTTCGAAATTCTAGGTTCTGATTATGAGGCATTCTTCTCAGATGATGACGATGTAAGAGAGATACATTACCCGGGAGAGTTTTCTTCTTCAAAGATTAAAACCATTAAACTCCAGAAATCCCCCATAGGTGAAGCTAAGCTTGTCGGAGTGAAAGGGCAATACCTAGTATTTGAAGATGGAAGAGTAATGAATGTGAGAGCTCACGAAGGGTGTAGGGTGACTCTAGAAATAGATTAATTTAAGGATGGGTCAATAGGAGCATTAGCTATATGCTCATAGCCTTTGCCCATTCCCTTTATTAGTTCCTTCCAGTATTTTTCATTATCGGTACTAGAAGACATTATTTTACTTGCTGAAATTTGCGTAACGAACCATGACCTTGTCTTTATTTCATCAGTAAGTTGGTCTTTGTCCCAACCACTATATCCTATAAATAGTCTGTAGCTTTCGGGTGATAACCCTTGGTTAATCTTTTCTTTGAGGGATTCAAAATCTCCTCCAAGAAAGACTCCATCGACAATCTCTACTGCACCTTTTAGATCTTTGCATAAATGAATAAAATATAAACAAGAGCTATTTACAGGCCCTCCAATACTGATACGTTTGGACGCCTCAGAAAGTCCCAGGTGTAATTCTCCAGCATTAATTTCTACAAAGTTGTTTAACACAAGCCCAAAAGCCCCATCATCGTTGTATTCACAAATAAGCACGCCCTTCCTGCCGAAATACGGATCATTAAGAAAGGGTTCACTCAAAAGAATGTCCCCAACTTTAGGTTGAAAATTATCAGTAGGGGTAAAGCGTATCATTAGGGTAAAGTTCCGTCATTTGTAATAGAAATGAATAAATCAGACCTCACAAAATTAATTGCATCAAGATTTGATGGGGTTGTCGTGTCTGGAAACGCTGTTGCTACACGGATAAGAAGAGAGTTTCTGGGTGTAACGCCACAACAAATAAGACTCGCTATTGAGAGTGTGTCAAGAATTAATCCAGGCAGTTTCGGTGGAAGCCTTAGATATGAAACCATAGCTGGGGTAAAATGTGGAATTGTTAATTACAATAAGGTTGGAAAAACGGGAGAGAAAATATTATGGATTCACGGAGGTGCTTTTGCATTTGGTAGCGCAAAGGTTTATAAAGCAGCTGCGATATTTTTAGCTAAAACTTTAGATTGTGAAATAGTGATTCCAGAATATAGATTATCACCTGAACATGTTTATCCGGCCGCTTTAGATGATGTCTTATCAGTTTATTTAGATCTGATTGATTCTGAAGGGTACATCCCCGTTATTGCTGACTCAGCCGGCGCAAACATTGCTACATGTCTCGTTCAAAGATGTATTAAAGAAGGAATTGCGACTCCTTCAAAACTAGCTTTAATGTCTCCTTGGGTCGATTTGTCAAAGGATTCAAAATCAAACAATAGAAATCAATGCGACTTCAGTCCTTTTGACCAACTAGATACTGTTGCATTCAGTCGGGATTATATCGGTGATATGAGTGACAAAAATCCTCTTGTGTCTCCTGTCTATGGAAGTTTTATAGACTTTCCCGCTACTCATGTACAAGCCTCAAAAGCGGAATTCCTTAGCACAGACTCTAAAGAGCTCATTAAAAAGTTAACTCAAGCTAACGTAAAACTAGATACGTATTGGGAGTCAAAGGCTATGCATGGGTGGCAGCTTTTACCTGACTTTCTTCCTGAAGCAAAAAGATCCTTGACGGCCGTTGTAGATTTTCTTAGAGATTAATCAGACTCTGCTCTATCATTGTTAAGCCTTGTTCAGACTCTTCTTCTGTCATCGTAAGCGGAGGAGATAAACGGAAAGCGTTAGGTACACTTAAAAACCAAAACATCAAAACACCTACTTCTATTCCTTTTAATATAGCTTTTGTAACGGTCTCCTCATCTTCCAGTTCTATGGCGAAAAAGTAACCTATTCTTCTAACTGATTTTATTATAGGATTTGCCCTCAATCTTAATTCCCATTTCATTCCTCGCTGTTCAATCTCCACCCAATCAATTTCAGAAAGAAGCTTTAATGCAGCCACAGCACCAGCACAGGCAACGGGATGCCCTCCAAAGGTTGTAATATGGCCTAGGGTGGGAGAATGAGAAAGCAAGGACATATGCTCCTTTGATGATACAAATGCACCTATAGGCATGCCACCACCTAATGCTTTTCCAAGGCATAGGATATCTGGAACAACGTTATATTTCTCAAAGGCGAATGCACTCCCACATCTCCCCATCCCACATTGCACTTCATCCATAATCAGTAATGCTCCAGTCTCATTACATTTTTCACGCAATTCAGTTAACCACACCTTGGACGGAATTACTAGCCCAGCATCACCTTGTACCGTTTCTAAGATTACACACGCAACTGTATCATCAATACAATCTAAATCTATTTGGTTATTAAAATTAATGAAACTGATTTCTGGCAATAATGGTAAAAAGGGCGCTTTTCTTTCCTTGTTAGAAGAGACAGAAAGTGCTCCGGAAGTATTTCCGTGATACCCTCCTTCAAATGCAATAATGCGTGTTCTGCTGGTAACTCTTTTTGCAAGCTTTAAAGCACCTTCTATAGCCTCAGCTCCTGAATTGACAAAGTAAGTGGTATCAAGAGAATTAGGTAGTATAGCACTTAAAAGCTCTGCCGCTTCGATAGTAGAATCATGTCTAAACTCACCATACACCATGGTGTGAAGGTTCTTATCTATTTGCTTGTGTAACGCCGATTTGATGGTCTCATTTGCGTGACCAAAATTATTCACTCCAATTCCGCTAATTGCGTCGAATAGTCTGCCACCGCCCTCACAGTTAAGCCACACTCCGTTAGCACTCTCAATCTTTATGTCTAAAGGGAATGGGGTAGTTGCAGCTAACCCTATATCGAGCATGGGCCCGTAATGGCTTTGATTATTCATCTTTCAAAGAGATTTCTAACTCATCTACAAATGTCCACCGATCAAACCCTGCACCTAAGTGCCAAGAAGGTATTACTCCTTTTTGCATAGCTATCACCTTGATATATTTAGCTGAGAATTCTCCTTCAGTAGTAAACCTAAAAACGGATTTCTCATAATCATCTTCGGATACATCATGAGTTATACTTTCTATTAATCTAAAATCTACCCCATCATCAGAAGTATAAAACTCAACATACTCGGGAAGCCATATCCAAGGCCTAATGTCTTGAACACAGCCAAGAGAAAGGGAGCTAATAGATTCAATTTGGTTAAGGTCAACTACGACTTCAAAAGGAGTCGAATAAAAGCCCTGCCAATCTCCAGTTCTAAATTCATTTCCGCCCTTGATTCCGTCTACAAGAGTGTTCTCACCAGACGCAGCATATTGATGTGAGTATGGATATGTATAGTTGACTATCCAGTTATGGTCAATTTTAACTACTGCATGGTGAACAGTTTTTGATTCTAAAGAGCCTTTCACACACTTTGCATAATAGTCCTCCGACTTTTTTGCCAAGATGACTTTTTTATACTTTTTCCACTTCTCATCACCATCATGGAAATATACTATTGCTTCAGAATTAACGCAACTTATTTCAATTGAAGTCTTACTTTCCTGGAAACTTTGTACCGCTGTAAATCCTGGTACAGGGATGAAATCCTCATCATTAATGGCATTGTGAGGATAGCTTGGAGCATAGTGTCCAAACCCTGTGTTTTTATTATTAGTCATTACGAATTCCAGACTTCCTCCTGTAAGTAAATCCGAGTAGTTTACCCATGAACTAGAGGTTCCGTTAGCCGTTTTTATGTATTTGCCATCTCCACTTTTATGGATATTATATTCTTTACCGCCCAAAGGTTTAATAGTAGCTTTTGAAAACTGAGGAGCGCCGATTACTAATTGCTTACTTCCACATCCTGGGGCGATAGGGTAGATGCCTAAAGAAGATAAAACGTACCAAGCGGACATTTGTCCGCAGTCTTCATTACCACAGAGACCATCTGGTTCAGCTGTGTATAAGGTATTTAGAATGCTATCAACTAATTCTAAAGTCCTCCATTGCCTGCCGCCATATGCTTGTAGGTAAGCGACGTGATGGCTGGGCTCGTTTCCGTGTGCGTATTGTCCTATGAGGCCAGTGATATCTACTTGGTCTCTGCCGGAAGCTTTCATAGAGGTGGTGAACTGCTCGTCTACTAGATCACAAAACTCAGAAGGGGAGCCAGCGAAATTGATTTGGCCTTGAATATCGTGAGGAGAAAAAAAGGTATACTGCCAACCATTTGCCTCAGTGTAATTAAAATTCACTTCAGTAGGGTCATAATCTCGCACCCAAGCTCCGTCTCTTTTCGGTTGAATGTAGTGTGACGAAGGGTTGTATAGATTTCTCCAAGAAAGAGCTCTGTGCCTGAACCTATTCGCTTCATCTTCCTCGCCTAAGCCACTAGCAAAATGAGAAATACAGGCGTCATCGAAACTGTATTCTAACGTTTTAGACACACTTTCACTCTCACATTCGCTGGGGATGTATCCTAATTCAACATAAGATATCAGCCCTAGGTGTGCGGAGTCAGCAGCCTGAATCATTGCTTTAAGGGCAAGTTCTTCATCCCATCCATGTATGCCCCAGTCTTTTGCGTCAGAAATTACAGGGACGCTATGATAACCTATCATACATCCTGTGTAATTACCTGCTAGTTCCCACACTGGAAGCTGTCCGCCATCTTCATACATCCTCAGCATAGTGCGAACAAAATCTCTTGTTCGCTCTGGTTCTATCCACGACAACAATGGGTGCAGAGATCGGAACGTATCCCAAAGTGAAAAGACGGTGTAATGCAATCCTTCATCGACACTTAATTGATGTATGTTAAGGTCAGTCCCTCTGAATCTCCCATCGACATCAGAAGCAACGTTAGGGACAGTGCAGCTATGGTATAACGAGGTGTAGAAAATGGTTTTTTTAGCCTCACTACAACCCTCAACTTTAATTCTACTTAACTGTTCATCCCACGAATTCTCACACTCCATTCTATAGAGTTCGAAATCACTATGTGTGGCTTCCTGATTAAGATTGTTTACTGCACCATCTATATCACAGAAACTAAGTGCAACCCGCGTTGTTAAATCAGTTACAACACCGAAATCGACAGCAAACACAGGCACGAATATCACTTCTTGCTCAAGGTTTCCGTTATCCAACACACTTAGGGTTTTAACTTCAGAGAGCTGATCTCTCCAAGTAAATTTCTTATCGAATCTCATTGCAAAATAGACATGCTGTTCTTCCGCCCAGTTTTCAGATAACCTATGTCCGACAATAGTACTATCGTCAAGTGGGTAGATGCTGTAGTGAATTAGCTTGTCTCTATGTTGTAAGTCGATGATTAGTGTCAAGGTGTCTGCGGTAGAAAGCGTGTACTTATGTATCCCTACTCTTTCCGTAGAAGTTAATTCAACTTCAATATCGTGATTGTCTAAAAACACACCGTAATAACCAGCATGTGCTTTTTCGCTGTCTTTGCTGAAAGAGCTTTTATATCTATCCTTCCATTCCGTTACACCTGCATTAAACTGTGTACATGGCATCAGAAGAATGTCTCCATAATCACTTACGCCAGTACCTTGAAGGTGGGTGTGACTGAATCCATATATTACTGAATCAGTGTAATGATATCCTCCGCAACCATCCCACCCATCTAATCTCGTGTCAGGACTTAGTTGAACCATCCCGAAGGGCATGGTCGCTCCCGGATAAGTGTGTCCATGACCACCTGTGCCTATCATGGGGTTTACAATGCTAGACAGGTTCGGTTCATTTACTAGCTGCGAGTGAGCTTTAAGCGACATTGTGAATGCCATTACGGATATAAATACTATTTTTAGATGCTTCATCATTTTTTAGGTAAACAAACGTTACAGTCTAATCTATTGTGAATTCCGAAGTGTAAAACTGATGGGCGATTAACCCCTGTAATTACATCAAACTGAGGTTGTAAACTTTGATGTAAATATAATTTTATTGAGTTCTTTCTGTCAGCCCTGATGTCTTTTTTCAGGTTGTTTAAGTTAATCATACTTTTCAGGATCTCTTCCTCGGAATGAGAAGATGATTCAACTTCCTTAATTTTTTTTCTAAGCTCACTTAAAGCTTTGTCAGATTTGATTATAATATCGAAGACTTTCTTTCGAATAGCTCCACTCCATTCAGGATCTTCAGAATAGATTGTCTCTAGCTCCCTGAAAAGGGACTTGGATTCCGGTTCGTTAAAATCATATCGAATGCTAACCATGGGGTAGTCTAGCCAGTCTTCAAGAGCTCTGTGAGTAGGGTCATCTCCATCTAGGAGATCGTCTTCGCTAATCTGTACCCACCTGTGTGGTTTTATAGGGCTTGAGCCTAATACTAGGTCCTTCTTTAGACAATACTTACCTGTAGAAATAGTAACAGAAAATTCTGAATTTGGTAGAGTTCTAGATATAGGATTAGCAAAAGTTCCTCCCATGGGGCCCATGCATTCCTCGCCGAAAACTTCTCCGCGGTCAAGTCTAATGAAGGCAGAGGCAAAGGCTACAGATGCTGAGATACTAGTACCATCAATTAATAGAGATGTGGGGCCTGAATAATAACCGAATTCACCCAGTTTTACTTCAGAATTAAAAATGGTATCTGTCCCGCCAATTTCTAATTCCGACATTCTCTTTAAATGTCCGAAATACTCGACCTCATTCTCCCATTTGTTTATAGCCCACTTTCTAACCCCCCTATACTTTTTATAAATATCTGCTTTTGATTCTTCACATTGCTTTACTACAAGTGCGTGTGAAACAGCAAATTCAGCATCTGAAAGAAAACTAAACACATATTCCATACGACCTGTAAGACCTCCCCAGTTACCTCTCAAGTCGATCACTAAACCTTCAACTTCTCCCTCTGCATAGAGATCTATTAGTTGGGCAAATCCTTTATTTATGTGCCTTGTAAACTTAAATGTTCTCCCGTCCATAAAGGAGTTAATGTTCAGCCTTACAAACCTATTGCTCCAAACCCACTCGACCACATCAGGGGTGTCTATTCCTCTGTAAATCTTTTTCGCAGCCCTCTTTGTTAAAAGAGGATAGTCTATGGTAATTAATGACCCTGCAAAATCTTCAATAACAATTTCCACAGAACCTTTAAAGTGAGTTTCATTAATTAGTGCTGATTCGATCAGGAAATATTCACCTACTCGTCTTCTACTTAATAAGCTATTACCTTCCTGCGGTGAAAGTCTAATAGCTAACTCAGCTACTTCGAGTATGGGTTTCCCGTTTATTTCTATCACTTTACTTCCCGTTTCGATAAGGTCTAACATGTCAGTTTGGATGAAAACACCATCCTTCGTTGATGTAAAGTAAAGTAGGTTTCTGCCGCAAATCTCGTTTCGCTTACTCATCCATTCGCCTAGTGATAAGCCAGTATGACTGTCTTGTAGTGAGTTGAGGATGTCTGCTGCGGCAAGAGTCATGGTGAAATCGCTAGGGTTCTCAGTGATGAGTTCTCTGGCTTCCGAAATCACAGTTTTCCACTGGCCCTCGGATATTCTTGCAAAGGGGAGTGGGTGCAAGTTTTCCACCCAAGAAACTAAGGTGTCAATGTCGTCTTGGTATAGCTTGACCTTATCGAATGTGGTTTGGCTCCAAATTGCAGTATGTGAAATACATATTCCTAATACTATAGCCCAAACCTTTTTAATTCTCATACTATTCTATGAAGATTGATCCAGCTTCTTAACCATTGTTAATATAGTTGCAATAGCTACAGTTTCATCAGTTTCATCATATACATCTACTAAATATTTCACGATACCCTTAGCTACATCATCCTCATCTCTTTTCTCTTGAGATATCTTTTCTTTCACGGTAAGCCTTACGCCGATGGTAGCACCTGGATATACGGGTTTTGTAAAACGGCATTCTTCGATTCCGTAGTTTAATAGTACGGGACCTTTCTTAGGGTCGACAAAAAGTCCTGCGGCTTTACTTAGAATGAAATATCCGTGAGCAACTTTTTGTTCAAACAAAGTGCCCTCAAGACTTGTCGCATCGACATGGGCGTAGAAATTATCTCCACTGACATTAGCGAAGTTCGCTATGTCGGCTTCAGTTACTGTGTGTTTTGCCGTAGTGACTGTATCACCCACTACTAATTCCTCGAAATGCTTCCTAAATACGTGAGGCTCCGACTCTGGCTGGGCTCCTCCGGGCTGGTACTGTTCTGTTATTGCTGTGAGCATGCTCGGGTGACCTTGAATGGCCGTTCTCTGCATGTAATGTCTAATCCCGCGAAGTCCACCCATTTCTTCACCACCACCTGCTCGGCCCGGACCACCGTGTACTAATAGTGGGAGAGGGGAGCCATGTCCAGTACTCTCCTTAGCACATTCTCTATCTAATACTAGTATTCTTCCGTGCATGCTAGCGGCGTTACGAACGAACTCAGTAGCTACTGCCTTGTCGTGAGTAGTGATACTACAGCATAAAGAGCCCTTACCTCTCTTCGCTAGTTCTACAGCATCCGTAATATTATCATAAGGCATTAATGAACTAACTGGCCCAAATGCTTCAATATCGTGAACCTTACTTGCAGATCCAGGATTGTCAACTCTCAATAAAAGAGGACTCATAAACGCACCTATCTCAGAGTCCGCACCAATTGTTTCTACTGAGTCAAGGGAGCCGTAAACGAGCTCACACTCTTCTAGTAAAAGGGAGACTTGATCACGGACGTCGTTGCGTTGGGTTTGGCCCACGAGAGAACCCATCCTCACACCCTCAGATTGCGGGTCACCTATTATAGTGTTTTTCAATTGTATAATTAACGCGTCCTGGAAAGCGTCTATATGATCCATCGGCACCATAATTCTTCTAACTGCAGTACACTTCTGGCCACACTTAACGGTAATTTCCTTTCTCACCTCTTTTACGAACAAATCAAATTCGGGCGTTCCCGGAATAGCGTCGGGTCCTAAGATGGCAGAATTCAATGAATCAGCCTCTAGGTTAAATGGCACACTATTCTCAATAATCTTAGAGTGGGTCTTCAGCTTCCTTCCCGTGGTCGCTGAACCAGTGAAAGTCACAATATCTCTCTCATCTACATAGTCTAGTATGTCGCGTGCAGAACCACAAACAAGCTGAAGAGCACCTTTAGGTAGAATGCCACTTGCATGAATAACTCTTACTACACTTTCAGTTAAGTAGGAAGTCACAGTAGCGGGTTTTACAATGGCAGGAACTCCAGCAAGTAGGTTTACAGCTATCTTCTCAAGCATTCCCCAAACAGGGAAGTTGTATGCATTAATATGTATTGCAACACCTTCTTTAGGTA
>CAWVZZ010000017.1:0-17929 GCA_963934745.1 uncultured Flavobacteriales bacterium
GATGCGCAGTCTATTTACGGATTTAGAGGGGCTAACATTCAGAATATCCTCAACTTCAAGGTTGATTATCCAGAGATGAAGACCTTTAAGCTAGAACAGAATTATAGGTCTACTAAAGTCATTGTTAATGCTGCAAATTCTGTGATTGCTGTCAATAAAGACCAAATCCAGAAAGAAGTTTGGACAGAAAATAGCGATGGAGAAAAGATCCGTATTCACAAGGCACCTAGCGATAATAACGAGGGGCGATTTGTGGCCGATTCCATTTTCGACCTTAGAGGTAGGACGCAATGCGAGTACCGTGACTTCGCTATCCTGTACAGAACTAATGCGCAGTCGAGATCTTTTGAGGAAAGCCTAAGGAAGCTGAATATCCCTTACAGAATCTTCGGGGGCCAAAGTTTCTACCAGAGAAAGGAGATAAAAGACTTGATCGCATATTTCAGACTCACCGTTAACCCTAAAGACGAGGAGGCGTTGAGGCGGATTATTAATTATCCTGCCCGAGGAATAGGTGCGACGTCATTAGACAGGATGTTCGTAGCAGCCGGCGAGAAGGGATTAGGCCTTTTCGACCTTATTAACGAGGGCGAACAACCCGCTACCATTAAGAACGCCGCTTGGAAGAAGATTCAGGACTTCATAATGATGATAAGGGGATTCCAAACCGACTTAGAAACTAAGTCAGCACATAGTCTCGCCCTACAAATAGCAAAGAGATCGGGCATAGTGCATCATCTGTATGCTGAAAAAGAAAAGGACGGTTTGAATGGCGGAATTGAGCGATATGAAAATGTGCAGGAACTACTCAATGGTATCCACGCATTCAGTGAGGAAGAGGAAGGTACTGATGAACTTCTGACTCTGAAAGATTATTTATCTGAAAATATCGAGCTCTTAACGGATGCGGACGACGATAAGGGGGATACGAATAAAGTGGGCTTAATGACGATTCACGCAGCTAAAGGGTTAGAGTTCCAACACGTTTTCGTGGTGGGGATGGAAGAGAATCTTTTCCCGAGCCAAAGGTCTATGGACTCTCGCCTCGAGCTAGAGGAGGAGCGTCGTTTATTCTATGTTGCCCTTACCCGGGCATGCGTTAGCTGTACGCTTTCGTATGCTACCACAAGATTCAAATGGGGGCAACTTCATCAAGGTGATCCCAGTCGATTCCTCGATGAGATTGATGAGCAGTATGTGATTCTTCCAGCAGGAGGAACGAAGCTCGGGAATAATTACGGCGCTGGTGGAGGATTTAAGCCTGGAGGATGGACGGCCATGCCTTCCGGAAAGCCTACTGCGAAAAAACCAGGAGCTATCCAGAAAGCTAAGTCGGACTACAAGCCTACAATAGGGGGCAGAAGGCTTAAAAGAGTTTCATCGAAGCCAGAGACCAGTAATAACAGAGCGGCACCTGTCGATACATCAGCTTTACTATCCACACTTTCAGAAGGTATGAATGTGGGTCACATGAAATTCGGAAAGGGGGTGGTCGTGAAAATCGAGGGGGAATCTCCCAATGTAAAAGCCACGATTAAATTCCCAGCCGTGGGCACAAAACAGCTATTATTGAAATTCGCAAAACTCGATATTCTGTCATGAAGAATCTCTTAATCCTTCTCACCACTCTTACGCTGAGTAGCTGCTGTAAGACGGACTGTGCTAGCACCTACACAATAGAGGGTGTGGTGACATGCGCGATGGACGGGTTGCCCAGTGCTGGATTTGAAGTGGAGCTAGAGGAGATAGTGATGGAAAATGGTGTGCTGAATGGCTTTTTCCAAACTGCCGCGACAACCACCACTGATGAATTAGGATACTTCCACATGGAGTTTCCTCGCAAGAGCGCTCTCGAATACAGGATGAATGTCGAGTTAGAGGGATGGTTTCCGCTCGTGATTGATATAGACCCCAGTGATTTTTCGCCTAATATTCCCTTGAACTTAGACCTACAAACCACTCCTATTTCCTATCTAGAAATTTTGGTGAAAAATGCTCCTCCGTCTTTCGACAACGATAAGATGAGGGTGCGGTTATTAAAAAGTTTTACAGAGTTTTCGAACTGCCATACGGATTGGGTTGTAATGAATGGGACTAATATAGACACTACTTGGAATTGTATTTTACCTGGCGAAATTTGGATGCCTTATCTCTCTATAGACCAAAGTTCAGACGACGACATCTCTACCACTGACTCAGTCTTCTGCACATCATTCGAGACTGTGACTATTAATATAACGTACTAGGTTTGGACCCGAAACTCAGCTACCCCATTCCCGAGGGAGTCAACAATCACAGTTTCACTGTAGAAAAAACGGCACGCTGGTTTCATATCGGAGCTTCACCCCAGACCTGTTCACATATTATTGTAGTGCTTCATGGTTACGGCCAACACCCAGGCTATTTACTGAGCAGCATCGACGCTTTGGTAGCTAATGATAGTCAAGTGTGTATATGTGCTCCTGAGGGCTTGAGTAGATTTTATGTTAGTGGATTTGGCGGCAAGGTCGGAGCTTCATGGATGACTAGCGATGAAAGGACTAAGGATATTATAGACCAAATAAACTACTTAGATAATTGGTGGCAGTCTCTAAGCATCTCCGCTGATACTAAAGTAACCCTCGTGGGATTCTCCCAGGGAGTCGCGACTGCCTGTCGTTGGATAGCTGCATCGAAATTTTTCGAGCCTAGCACAGTCATCTTTCATTCCGGAACCATCCCTCCAGAGTGGATAAAAGAATCCCCTAAACTGCCTTTTCCCTCAAAAAACTTCGTCCTATTTCGTGGAGATATAGATGCTATCTACACAGAGGAATCTCATTCAGAAGCTGCAACCTTTTTAACATCATTAGGTCTTAATGTTGAATCCATAAAAGTACAGGGGTCACATAAAATGACCGCTGAACACCTAGCACTATACCTTTAGAAAATGAAAATCTACTCACTATTTATTTCAGCAATCGCTTCGCTAGTACTTTCTAGCACACTTCTCGCCCAACAAACCCAAGGGTGGGCACACGATATTCGCGTTGAAGAGCGTAATTATGTCGAGAGAGTGGGATTTGAAAGACAGTTAAGCCGAGGAATAACCACTCCACCAGAGTATTCGTACTTGCGGACATCAGCTGAGTGGGAGGAAATAGAGGTGCTGACTATCGCTTGGGAAGGATTTTCGTGCATCTTAAAACAAATCGTAGCCGCATCAGTCAGCGAGTGTCGAGTAGTGGTATTTACAGAAAACCCTAGCTCTACTTCTAACTACCTTTTAAGTGGAACTTGTGGAGGAGCGATCTCATTAGATAACGTAGATATCGTTGAAGCAGATCTGAATTCGATTTGGATTAGAGATTATGGGGCTAACACCGTTTACGGATCTTTGAACGACGACCGAATACTAGTTGACTGGATGTACAACAGACCTAGACCAGATGACGATGTGATTCCAGATGTACTAGCTGCACATATGGGAATTGAGATTTACAGCACCACAGCTGCACCCACGGACTTGATGAACACTGGTGGAAATTTCATGACTGACGGATTCGGCACGGCATTTGAATCCGAGCTTATTATAGATGAAAACCAAGGAGGAACTACCTGGTGGACCTCATTCCCCGACCACAGCGTTGAGGAAATAGAAAGCATTTTACACGACTTCATGGGCATAAACACATTGATTACGATGCCCACCCTCCCTTATGACGGCATACATCACATTGATATGCATATGAAGCTGCTTGACGAGAGCACTCTACTGATTTCTGAATACCCTGATGGTGTAGCTGACGGGCCACAGATTAACGCGAACATGGACTATGTTCTCTCTAACTACACAACTAGGTGGGGCACTCCATTCGAAGTTATTCGCATACCCAGCCCCCCTGAAGAAAACTACGGATACCCGGATCAAGGCGGTTGGTACGAGACCTACTCGAACGCTGTTTTCGTAAACAATAAGATTCTTCTTCCCACCTACTACGAGCAGTACGACACTACGGCTATCAGGATTTGGGAAGATGCTATGCCGGGTTATGAAATAGTGGGGATTGACTGTGACGGATCAGACCCCATCATCTCTCTCAGCGGTGCTATTCATTGCATCACTCATAGTGTGGGCGTTGAAGATCCGCTTATCATCAGCCACCTTCCTCTTCCCGACACAGAAAACACAACCGAACCTTACTATGTTGGCGCTCTAATTAGTCATAGAACTTCAATTGAACAAGCAACATTGTATTATGCGCTGAATCCTGAAGGACCTTGGACAACTGTGGGTATGCAAACTGAGGGGTTCAGTCAGAATATGGCGGCAGATATCCCAGCACAACCGGAAGGAACCGATGTTTACTACTACATCGAAGCTCAAGCATTTTCCGGAAAAGTAGGCACTAGGCCTATGCCAGCTCCTGAAGGATGGTGGGAATTTCACGTAGGTGGGATAAATATAGACGGTCTTTCTGAACTAGAGCTCGGAGGGTTCGCTCCCATCTACCCGAATCCAGCATCTGCTATTACGTGTGTGCCCGTTCTAATGAACGAATCGGCAAGTGTGAATGTAACGATGTGGAATATTCTCGGACAACCCATACAAAACATCTTCGAAGGCAATCTTCCTCAAGGGGAGACAAAGCTGTTTTTCGACGCATCTACCCTTTCAAGCGGAGCATACGTAATCACGTTAGACCTAGATAATGGCCAGACTCACTCACAAACGGTGATGGTGAAAAATTAAGATTGAAGTTAGGCTAACTCTTGAACTGAACTAATCTCGTTTCTTCTAGCTTCTTCTCCCTATCAAACGAAGGAGGAATAAAAATAAGTTGATGAAGTCTAGGTAAAGTGAGGTGGCAGCAAGGATGGCCAGCTTAGTTGCAGATTCCGAACCGTACTCTACTCCTGCTCCAATTCGTTTTATGCGTTGAGTGTCGTAGGCGATAAGTCCTGTGAATATCAAGACTCCAGCTATGCTGATGATGTAATCCATGGTCGTACTATTATCCATAAACCACATATTCACGACAGAAGCAAGGATGATTCCTATAACCCCCATAAATAGCAGAGAACCGAATTTGGTTAGATCCATAGAAGTAGTATAACCTACAACTGCCATAATGGTAAATGTCCCGGCTGTGATGCCGAAAACCTGAGCTATAGAACCCATTTCATACATAAGGAAAACGGAGCTTAATGACACCCCCATAGTTGCCGAAAACGCTACGAATAGCATCACTAAGATTGAAGAGCTAAATTTATTTAATCCCACATTCATAGCAATGAGGAACGCAAAGGGCGAGAGCATTATCACCCAAGGCATGATGCCACCTTGCAACATGAGTGCTTTATACAATCCAGAGTCAAAGCCGTACCAAGAGACACAAGCTGTGACAACAAGCCCCACGGCCATCCATGAGAATACGTTGGACATAAAGTTCTTAGCTAAAGAATCGGAGCCTATTTCTATTGAGGCGTCATACTCTCGGCGCGGTTGATTCGTATCCATCTTATCTATCTATTAAGTTCATTAATTCTTTCCTCGTCTTAGGGTCATCTAGGAACGCTCCAGTAAAAGCACTTGTTGTGGTAACACAGCCTTGTTTTTCCACTCCGCGCATTTGCATGCACAGGTGTTGGGCCTCGATAACGACTGCCACCCCTTTTGCACCTAATGTGACTTGGATGCAATCGCGAATCTGAACCGTAAGTCTCTCTTGGACCTGGAGACGGCGAGCAAATGCATCAACGACTCTAGGGATTTTACTCAACCCCACTATATGTCCATCTGGGATATAAGCCACGTGTGCCTTTCCGAAAAAGGGTAGCATATGATGTTCGCACAGGCTGAATATTTCAATGTCTCTAACGAGCACCATTTCGTCATTATCTGCTGCAAACAGAGCCGATTGGATCATCTCGGCGGGTTTGGTCCCCATACCAGAAGTGAGAAATGCAAGAGCTTTAGCAACTCTTTGAGGAGTTTTTACTAGACCCTCTCTCTCCACATCCTCACCAATTACACCCAGGATATCAGAGTACTTTTCCGCCATAGCAGAAACCGCTGCCTCATCGTACGTATCTGTTCTTTTATATAAAGCCATGGTATTTATTCTCCTCCGTAATAATCAGCATAGTTGTTTTCTGTCTCAAAGAGACGCAACTGATGCAAGGTGCAACCTCTTTCTGAAATTTCATCAAATAACTGCTCCCAAATTTCTATAATCAAATTCTCAGTAGAAGCCATCTTGCCTTTCATCCACTCCACATCGAGATTTATGTTCCTGTGATCTAGAGGGTCTTCTACTCGTCTGCGGATAATATCCGTGAGGTCCTTTAAATCAATACAGAATCCCGTATCGGGTGAGGGAGTGCCTTTTACCGTTACGTGGAGTACATAGTTATGACCGTGCCAATTCTCATTCGCACATTTACCGAATACCTCGTGATTCTTCTCATTGCTCCAGCTTTCGTTCCAGAGCTTATGAGCTGAGTTAAATCGAGCTCGGCGGGTGATGTATACTGTTTTATTTGACATTGCTATTTGCAAAGGTATACCTTTGTCCCATGATTATTGTCACCGGAGCCGCAGGATTCATAGGGAGCAGATTAGCACACACTTTAAATGATTTGGGCTACAATGATTTAGTTCTTGTAGATGACTTCTCACGGGATGATAAATCACCTAACCACGTAAGCATCACACACACGTGTAAAGTTGATCGGAGTGAATTTGTGGATTGGATTAGAGATAATGAAAACCAAATCCAGTTCATCTTCCACCTAGGAGCTAGAACGGATACTGCCGAGCAGAATAGGGATTTATTCGACACCCTGAACCTTAACTTCTCGAAGATGGTTTGGAATTTATGTGTCGAATACGGAATAGCACTCGTTTACGCAAGTTCAGCAGCCACATACGGAGATGGTTCGAATGGCTACAAAGACGATCACGCTATAGTAAATAGTCTGAAGCCTTTAAATCCATACGGAGACTCTAAAAACGATTTCGATAAGTGGGCTCTAGTTCAAGAACGCTCTCCATACTTCTGGGCTGGACTGAAATTTTTCAATGTCTATGGTCCTAACGAAGGTCATAAAAGCAGAATGGCTTCAGTAATACTTCATACCTTCAGGCAGGTATCAGAAACTGGGGAAATGAACCTTTTCAGGTCTCATAGAGATGATATTGCAGACGGACATCAGACCCGCGACTTTATTTACGTTAAAGACGTGTGCGATGTCTGTGCTCACATGATGCACGGAAGATTAAAAATAGAATCGGGACTCTATAATGTGGGCACTGGAAACGCACGGACATTCTTAGACCTTGTTACTGGTACATTCACATCCATGGGACTTGAGCCTCAAATAGAATTTATAGATACACCCGCCGATATTCGCGAAAACTATCAGTACTACACCGAAGCTGACCTAACTAAACTTCGCGCATCTGGTTACGATAAAAAGTTCACTTCTCTTGAAGATGGAATAGATGATTACGTGAAAAATCATCTTCGCTCGACGTAATGCTCCTAGAGCTCCGCTGACGTAATGCTCCTAGAGCTCCGCTCTATAGGTTAAAAGCTCAGCCCTGATTTGAGTTAATCTCTCGAAAGTTTCTTTGCGAGACTTTTCGCTCAAACGTTTTTCAGCGACCGCAGTCTCGGCAACTTGTATTTCGTGAGCAGCTTTTCTAGCAGCTTTGCCGGCTTCTGCGACATCTCCTTTACGAGATGATAATGCTTTTTTAGCACCCTCAAGGGTAAATCCTTGCTCTTTAACTAAAACGTAAACACTACGAATCACCTCGATATCCTTTGACTTGTATGCCCTTTTACCCCTGGCGTTAGTCTTTGGTTGTATCTGTTTGAATTCTTTCTCCCAAAATCTTAGTAGGGATGCATTCACTCCTAACATAGATGCAACTTCAGAGATGCTAAAGTATTGCTTTTGGATGGGAGTATTTAAAGGCATGAGGGGTAGCAAGATAGCACGTAAAACTGCTTACTTGCAACACAAGCGTTAATTACCTAAAATTAATCGAAGGATTGATGTGCTGCGTCGGAGTTTCTCAAGAGAGTTTCATACTCCTCTGGAGTGAGGTCATTAAAATAATAATGAGCAGGATTAACCTTTTCCCCATCTTTACTCACTTCGTAGTGTACGTGTGGAGCAACTGAAGTTCCAGTACTACCTACAAGTCCTATGACTTCACCTCTTTTTACGGTTTGGCCTTTAGAAACAATAGCCTTACTCATATGTGCGTATAAAGTTTGATACCCGAATCCATGCTTGATCACTACGTGGCGACCATAACCAGTATAAGAATGTGTGACTTTTAATACTACACCATCGCCAGTGGCGAAAATCTCCGTGCCTGTAACAGCTGAAAAATCCATTCCATAGTGAAATTTCCTGACCTTATAGATAGGGTGAAAGCGATAACCCCAACCACTAGCCATTCGCTTTAAATCATCATTCCTAATAGGTTGAATAGCTGGGATTGATTGAAGATGAGATTCGTGAGAAGTTGCTAAATCCATCACTTCATCGAACGAGCGACTCTGGGCAACGAGTCTTCTTCGAACCTCTGCAATCTTTAGTTGTAAATCCGCAACTAGACCTGTGTGATCGTATCCGCGAAGATTTTCTGTCCTATCAACTCCACCTATACCTGGATTACGTCTGTACTCTGGATATGGAGCTGAACCGAAAACAGTTCTGTATATTGCATCGTCACGCGCTTCTATGTTTTCAAGCACATCCACCATATCGAGTACGTCGCTATTAAGTCTAGCGACTTCAGTTTCTAGAAAATCGATTTCACGTGCTTGAGCTCTGTCTTTAGGTGAGTCAAAAGCGTAGTCAAACAAGAAAATCGACGCCGTTCCAATGACAGAAACAACACCTAGGTTTCTAAAAGACCACCAAACATAATCCCAACCATTATATGGTAACACTTCATTCTGAAGGGTTTGAGGGTTAAATTTATACTTTTGGAAGCGATTCATTAACTGCAAATTTCGTACATTTTTGACGGATGAGTATTTATTAATTTCACAGTCTCAATTAATACCCATGGAATCCCGTCAAATTAGACAGACCTTTTTAGAATTTTTCGCCTCGAATGGCCATAAAATAGTCCCCTCAGCACCTATGGTATTGAAGGATGACCCTACATTAATGTTCACGAACGCGGGCATGAATCCATTCAAGGATCTATTCCTAGGAAATTCTCCGGTCGTACATAAACGCATTGCAGACACCCAAAAGTGCCTTCGTGTAAGTGGAAAGCATAACGACCTTGAAGAAGTTGGAGTAGATACATACCACCATACAATGTTCGAGATGCTAGGGAACTGGTCTTTCGGTGATTATTTTAAGGAGGAGGCTATAGATATGGCTTGGGAATTACTCACCCAGAAGTACAGTCTTAAAGTAGAAAACCTATACGTAACAGTTTTCGAAGGAGATAAGGGCGATAATTTACCTGTAGATTCTGATGCTTTGGGTTTTTGGAAGAAGCATATTTCAGAAGACCATATTATTCTAGCGAGTAAAAAAGACAACTTTTGGGAGATGGGAGAAACAGGCCCCTGCGGTCCATGTTCAGAAATTCATATAGACTTAAGATCAGATGAGGAAAAATCAAAAACTCCTGGAAAAGAACTAGTCAATGAAGACCATCCACAAGTGGTTGAGATTTGGAATCTGGTTTTTATGGAGTTCAATAGAATGTCTAGTGGTGATCTGGTACCACTACCCCAGAAGCACGTAGATACAGGCATGGGTTTCGAGAGGTTAGTCATGGCTATACAGGGAAAGAAAAGCAATTACGATACCGATGTGTTCTCTCCATTGCTCGATAAACTCTCGTCGTTAAGTGGTAAGAAATACACAGCTGGCGACGATCCAGAGTCCGTAGCATTTAGAGTTATAGTGGATCACGTTAGAGCTGTAGCTTTCAGTATTTGCGATGGCCAACTACCTTCTAATACAGGAGCCGGATACGTTATTCGCAGAATTCTAAGACGTGCTATCAGATACGGATATTCATTCTTAGGGTTCAATACACCATTTATTTACGAATTAGTGGAGGCAATGCACTCTTCACTTGGAGATGCCTTTCCTGAACTTGGAAAGCAGAAGAGCCTTATAGTTAAGGTAATTCAGCAGGAAGAAGAAAGCTTCTTAAAAACTCTCGAGAAGGGGATTAACCTTCTCGACGGCCATCTAAACAAGATTGAAGAGAATGGAACTCTTTCTGGTGAAATAGCTTTCGAGATGTACGACACTTTCGGATTCCCTTATGACTTAACCTCCCTGATGGCTTCAGAGAGAGGTGTAAATATTGATGAAGATGGTTTTAACAATGAACTCGAAGCCCAAAAATCTCGTTCTCGTGATGCAGGCAAAATTTCGACAGACGACTGGGTGGATATTCACACCATTAATGCACCCACTGAATTCATTGGTTACGACAATACTACTTGCAGTTCTAAAATAATAAAATACAGAAAAGTAGGTGCTAAGGGGAAAAGCTTTTACCAAGTAGTTCTGGACAGGACTGTATTCTACCCAGAAGGGGGAGGTCAAGTTGGGGATACCGGTGTGTTGAAATCAAATACAGAAGAGGTTGTTGTATTCGACACGAAGAAGGAGAACAACCTTATAGTTCATTCTATTTCAGACTTACCTACTGATACATCTGTTGAATTCGAAGCAGTGGTTAATGAGGGTCTTCAAAAGGAATCATCAAGAAATCATTCCGCTACACATTTACTTCATGAGTCTTTAAGAACTATCCTGGGTTCTCATGTAGAACAAAAAGGCTCACTCGTACGACCTGATAATTTAAGATTCGATTTCTCTCACTTTGAAAGGATAACACCTGAGGTACTAGCCTCTATAGAAAATAGTGTGAATGAGAAGATATTGTCTAACATCTCACTAGACGAAAGACGCAGCATCTCTATATCTGAAGCTAAGGACGCTGGTGCATTGATGTTATTCGGCGAAAAGTATGGTGACTCTGTTAGAATGATAGGCTTCGGTTCTTCGAAAGAATTATGTGGCGGAATACACGTACAGGCTACCGGCGAGGTAGGACCGTTCCGTATTACAACTGAAACCTCTGTAGCATCTGGAATTAGACGTATAGAAGCTGTCACAGGAACCGCTGCCATGGAGTCGTCGAATAGTGATAGGGATGCTTTAGAACAAATCAGGTTAAGCTTTAAAGGATCTAAGGATGTCGTGAAATCAGTTGCTGATCTTCAGGGCAATGTTGCTACCTTAACAAAGGAGATAGAATCTCTGAGGCGTAAAGAGGCTGGAAACATCAAAGGAGAACTAGTTAAATCCTTGATAAAAATTAATGGGGTTAATTTCATCGCTACAGAACTCAGCTTGGATGCTAAATCCATTAAGGATTTGGCTTTTCAATTAAAATCAGAGCACGCACCATTCGTAGGGGTATTTGCTACGAGATCCAACGAAAAAGCGAGTATATCTGTTGCAATTAGCGACGATGTAATTCGTGACAAAGGTTTAAAAGCTGGTGATTTAATAAAAGCACTGGCAACTTGCATCCGCGGGGGCGGAGGTGGCCAACCAATGTACGCTTCGGCCGGAGGTACTTATCCAGACGGCATAAAAGAAGCCCTCAGCAAAGCTGAAGGCTTGATTTAAAAAGAAAGATGTCTGCGAGGCTAATGTGATACTTAGGCCATATTCAAATTATTACCCTGGACTTTTTTTTCGTGTTTTTGGTAGGCGGGACCTTGATAGACTTCATCGTATGCGAGTCCAAGGTTAAGTATGTAAAAGACGTTGAAAAGCAGAACTAATACGTAATCGCTAGTTTTATTCTTACCGAAACTTTGAGCTACTTCAATTAACGTCTTTGGTAAAAGATAAACAACGGCTGGCGTGAGAAATAGCCAGGCATGCCATGTCGGGCGACCTACTAGCTTCATTGCCGTCATGATATTTAAGAAGGGTACGAATACAGTCCAGTAGGGTAAGTTGGCTTTTGCAAAGAGCTTACAATTACCCGCAAACACGACTAAACAGATAAAAATAGAGGCAAGTTGAACTTGCTCAGTTATCATAAATCCAAAAATTTCAAAGTCTTCCATAAGGCTGCGATTAGAGTGCGTACCACAAGTTAGACGAACACTTTTAAGAGCGGTTGCCTCTTTAGTTGTTGGTTTTTAACACTTTACATAAAAGTTTTTAACCGCGGCTAAAATCACACTATGAAAGATGTGCGTATTGACGTACAATTTTCTCTGAAATATTCAGTCCTGAGGGAGTTAATATGATAAGCCTTTCTATCACATTCCTTAACTCTCGAACGTTACCAGTCCAATTCGCATCGATAAGTAATTTCATGGCTTTACTGTCAACTTCTGGCACCGCCACCCTGTGATCATCCGCTAATAATTTTAAAAAATGATCAACGAGTAAAGGAATATCATCTCTCCTATCATTCAATGAAGGAACGTGTAAAGGAATAACCGCTAGCCGGTGATACAAATCCTCTCTAAACTTCCCAGCTTCTATTTCCTTCCTAAGATCCTTATTAGTGGCTGCCACAATCCTGACATTGACTTTTATGTCCTTATCTCCCCCTACCCTCGTTATCTTATTTTCTTGCAAAGCTCTTAAAACCTTTGCCTGAGCATCAGGACTCATATCCCCCACTTCGTCTAAAAACAGAGTACCTCCGTTAGCTAGTTCGAACTTTCCCTTGCGTTGTTTTACAGCACCAGTAAAAGCACCCTTCTCATGACCGAATAATTCACTTTCTATAAGCTCAGAAGGAATAGCAGCACAATTAACTTCTATGAAAGATGCGGACTTTCGAGGACTGCCATCATGTAGCTGCCTTGCTATGAGTTCTTTCCCTGCTCCATTCTCACCAGTTATCAGAACTCTCGCGTCTGTAGCAGCTACTGTGGTAACCATTTCTAGTATTTCAACTATAGCTTTCGACTCACCTATTATAGGATGTGATTTAGAATTGTGAACCTTCCTCCGTAAGCGTTTAGTCTCTGCGACTAGTTCGACTTTTTCCGTTGCATGCTTTAGTGAAAGTAATATTCTATTTAGATCTAGAGGTTTCTGAATGAAATCAAATGCGCCTTTCTTCAAAGCACTAACAGCAGTTTCAACAGTACCATGACCAGTCATCATAATCACAGGAGTTGATATATCCTTTGAGTGAAACATATCCAACACATCTATGCCATCCATCTTTGGCATCTTAATATCGCAGAAAACCGCATCGTAATCTCTCTTTGAAGCAGCCATAACACCCTCCATCCCATCACTTGCTTCATCCACAACATGCCCTTCGTACTCAAGAATTTCTCTTAAACTAGCTCGAATAGGTTTCTCGTCGTCAATAATTAGAATATGTGCCATCTACTGATATAATTGAAGTGAGAAGATACTCGCTCATCGTCTTCAGTGCAAATTAACACCTGGAACAGGGCTTTTAGATTTAGCCAATCTATTCAAAACACCTTCTCTTAAAGCGTATTTAGATCTGTAGAATTTCTCGAACTTACTCGCGCACATCACCCAACGCACTAATGCGGAAGCGTATGGCATGAAAGCAGCCCTGTCTGGTGGCATACCGTTCATTGAAAGCCTATTTTTAAGAGTGTTGTGCATGAATTCCGCACTCAACTTTTCGAATGCATCAATGTCGATTTCTATAGCCCTTGGGTGTTCACCATTAGAACTTACCTTTTGTATGTCAGGATTCAAGACGGAATAGAAGGTGTCGAATGAACCGCTGGAACCGACAAGGATTGTAGGCTGTAAATTCTCTAGAGCTGTTTTTAAAGGCGCAAGCACATCATTTAAATATGGCAACATTTTATTATAGGCTTCGTCTTTATCAGCCCCGAATCTATCCGACATCTTAAACAACTCCCCTAGCCTAGCGACACCTACATCGAAGGACCTGCTCCAGAGTATTTTATCTTTATTCCATAATATACACTCCGTACTGCCACCTCCGATATCCATTGTCAATACACACTCTCCACTAAGCGGGGTGAAGGTTAGGGCTAATCCTGTTTGGATTAGCTCTGCTTCAGCGGCACCACTAATAATTATCACATTATATCCATAAAGAGCAAGGGTTCTATCAACAAAAACAGAACTGTTAGAAGCATCCCTAAGGGCACTTGTAGCAATCACATACACCTCTGTTGCGTCATAGTTGTGAATAGCTTCTTTCATAACGCCTAAAGCGTCTAATCCACGAGCTATCCTGTCTGGGCGAATTACGTTCTTACCTATCCCTCCTTTACCAAGTTTAACGGGGATTCTAAGGCTGAATACGTTTTTCCACGGACGTTTCGTATGGTTGTCTGATGAGCTACTAGAATCTACAACATCTACTATTCGAAGGTTGAAAGTGTTCGTACCGCAATCGATAACGGCTACCCTTCTAAGATTTACGTTACCTCCCATACTCTACTTGTTTCTAAATGTAATCCATTTAGCTATTTCTCTAAATGTAGGTTTCTTTCCGTACATAAAAATACCTGTTCTGTAGATGCGGCCAGCGAGCTTCAGCATGAAGTACACTGTTATTAAAAGTATAATCGCACTTATTACGACATGCCACCACGGAACGCCCATACTCAACCGTACCATTATGGTTATAGGAGATGTAAAAGGGACGAAAGAACAAACCGTTGCTAACGTACTCTCTGGTGATTCAAGAATTTTAATATTCAACATATAGCTGAATAACAGAGGCATCATAACGGGTAGAAGTAAGTACTGAGCGTCTGACTCCTGTTCCACTGAAGCTCCTACTGCAGCGAACAAGGATCCATATAAGACGAACCCTCCGATATAGAAGAACACTCCCCATCCGATCATTGCAACCCAATTAATTTGGAGTAGCACATCTAAATCTTCATGAGAACTCATAAAGGTTTTTAAATCCGTAGCGCCTACCTCCACTCCTTGGTTAGCCATTATATCTGCTAACATTCCTGAGGACTCAGCGTATGCTCCGAATATAAAAAACAATATCCAAGAGAGTATGGACCAAACAAGTATCTGAGTTAACCCCACTAATCCAATCCCAGCAATCTTTGCTGTCATTAGCGTTTCTGGCTTTACAATACTCACGATAACTTCTACAATCCTATTGCTTTTCTCTTCTATGACTCCTCTCATTACGTGCATGCCGTAAATCATGATAAACATGAACATAAACATGGAGAAAACCCACCCCACTAAACTTCTGTTTTCAGCGTTTTTATCTTGGGTGATAATGTCTTGAGTGACGAGGCCGATTTGGACTTTAAGCCTTTTATAAGTGTCGTAATCAAGAGAAGACTCCTTCTTAACTCTCAACCTTTCAATAGCTTCCGTTAAATCCCTTATTATTGCGGCTTTCACACGCATCGGTGCGGCAGTCTCATACTGCAACAAGGCCTTCGCACTCTGCAAAATACCATCGTCAAACTCCACCATCAAGGTGTAGTCACTAGCAAGAAACTCCTCTGTGCTTAGTGCTTCACTAGCAAATCTATACTCTAAGAAATTTCGCTCGGGAAAACAATCCGGGCAACTAGGAACCATCTTATTAGAATCGAATTCAACGCTGATTAGCTCGTGATGATCGACTACTAAGACCTTAGCATCTGTTTCGGTTGACTGAGTGAAGAACACCATCAGTGCGATAAACCCGACCATTAAAACGGGACCTAACAGAGTAGAGATAATGAAAGCTCTACGCCTTACTCTCGTTCTATACTCCCTTCCTATTATGATGAATAAGTTTCTCACGGCTTAACTTATGGAAGGGTTTAATGAAGTGGTCCTTACTGCTTTTAAGAATACTTCATCCATAGAAATAACTTTAGGTGAACACGAAAGCACATCCACTTCACTGGATGACCATTTGATGAATTTTTCTATGGGGATGTCTGAAGGTATACCCAGTACTAGATCATGTGCACCATTACCGTCACTCTTAGCAGAATGAAGAATGGCACTAGCTCCTAAAGATGCAGTGAAAGCAATGAGATTACCTCTGAAACGGAAATCAACTTTCCCCGCTCTAGCTCTTTCTCTAAGAAAACTCACCTCCCCATCGAGTATCTTCTCTCCGTGGTTAATAAGAGCCACGTGATCACATAACTCATCAACACTAGACATATCATGGGTAGATAGAAGAACCGAAGTTCCACATTCGTCTCTAAGCCTATTGATTTCTCTTCGTATTATCTCAGCATTTATGGGGTCGAAACCACTCAATGGCTCATCGAGAATTAGAAGTTTAGGCTCGTGAAGTACAGATACTATGAATTGTATTTTCTGTGCCATACCCTTACTTAAATCAGCAACTTCTCTGTCCCACCACCCATCGACCTCCAATCTCTCAAACCAGCCCTTCAAAGCTTTGCTTGCTTCGGATTTAGACATACCTCTAAGCTGAGCGAAATACATCGCCTGCTCACCCACTCTCATGTTTTTATACAAACCGCGCTCTTCTGGAAGATATCCTATCTCTTTGATATCTTCTTCCTTAAAGGCAGCTCCGAAAAAAGAAACTAAACCAGAATCAGGTGCAGTAATACCAGACACCATCCTTATGAGGGTTGTTTTACCGGCACCATTGGGTCCTAATAATCCAAAAATACTTCCAACAGGCACCTCAAGGCTCACTCCACCTAAAGCCGTATGATCTCCGTATTGCTTGCGAACATCTACTAAACTTAGTGCACTTGGAGTGTTTATGGTCATGAGAATAAATCGCGGACTTTATCAAAAAAGCCTCTTTCGTCGTGGTTTTGATCTGGCTTAAAGTTACTCGACTCCTTCAATGCTTCCAGGGCTGTCCGCTCTTCTTTTGTCAACGATTGTGGAGTCCAAACATTAATATTAACTAAAAGATCTCCATTGCCATACGAATCCATTGACGGTAACCCCTTGCCTCTGAGCCTCACAAGCTTTCCGCTATGAGTCCCAGCTGCAATTTTAATCTTTGCCTTTCCGTCTAGTATTGGAACTTCAACTGAAGCACCCAAAGCAGCATCGGTGAATTTCACGAATAAATCATGGTGAATATTTTTACCGTTACGCTGAAATTTTTCGTGAGGAATCTCTTCTACTACGATCAATAAATCGCCGGCCACGCCATTAATAGGCGCACCATTTCCCTGTCCCCGCATTATTAACTGCGCTCCGTCTTCTACTCCAGCAGGAATCTCAATAGTGACTACCTCATCCTCGCGTTTCATACCGTATGCATCAGTTCCAGACGGACGGTTAGTTATTGAGAACCCCGTACCGTGACACACGTCACAGGTGGCTGAGGTTTGCATTTGGCCTAGGATGGTATGCTGAATCTTTCTTATCTGACCGGAACCTCCACATCGAGAACAGTCTGAATGGTCAACACCATCAGCCAGCACTTGTTTAGAAATTCGTATTTGCTTCTTAACTCCAGTAGCTATTTCCTCTAATGTAAGCTTTGCCTTAGTTCTTAAATCTGAACCCTTCATTCTTCTTCGACCACCGCCTCTACCACGACCACCACCACCGCCGCCGAAAGTACCGCCGAAAATGTCGCCAAACTGACTGAATATATCATCCATATTCATATGTTGCCCGCCGCCGCCACCGCCAGAAGCGCCTTGCATTCCAGCGTGACCGAACCTATTATAACGCTCTCTTTTATTGTCGTCACTCAGAACCTCATATGCTTCTGCAGCTTCTTTAAATTTATCTTCTGCTGAGCTATCATCTGGATTCTTATCTGGATGATGTTTGAGTGCCAGTTTCCTGTAGGCTTTCTTAATCTCAGATGCAGAAGCACCTTTAGACAATCCTAAAACTTCGTAGTAATCTCTTTTTGACATGCTTACTTACCTATTACAACTTTAGCATA
>CAWVZZ010000018.1:0-17889 GCA_963934745.1 uncultured Flavobacteriales bacterium
TATCCATCTCAAACTGAATCAAACCACTCTCCGATACTCGGTTTATTATCTCGTCCTCAGGATTCTCCATATTCAACTAAATTAAGAAAACAGATTGGATATCAGGCCGATTGCATACCTGACTTATCATTATTTTCACTACAAAGAATCACATCTCTTAAGCTCAAACTCTCTTCGACGATTGAAGTGCTATTGTAGCCACAATCTTCATAAAGTTCGGCTTGAGTCCCGTGTTCTATCCATCTATCTGGTACTCCTAACCTCACAACTTTAGAGCTATACCCGTGGTCAGCCATCCACTCTAATACTGCTGAGCCCATCCCTCCTTGAATAGTTCCGTCTTCAACAGTGAGGACACCTTTAAATTTGCCGAAAATCTCATGCAAAAGGACATCGTCTAATGGCTTCACGAAGCGCATATCATAATGGGCAACATTCACACCTCTCTTATCAAGTTTTTCGGAAGCATCAATCACTTCCGTTCCAATCGCCCCTATACTTAGTATCGCTAGATCAGCTCCATCTTTTAATTTCCTTCCCTTCCCTATAGGCACTTCTTTAAAATCATTTCTCCAATTAATAGATGAACCCGTTCCCCGTGGATATCTAATTGAAATGGGACCGTCGTGTTTCATAGATGCTGTATACATCATATTCCTAAGATCACATTCGTCTAGAGGAGCGCAGACAACCATATTAGGGATACTTCTCATAAAGGCCAAATCGAATACTCCATGATGAGTAGGGCCATCAGCTCCTACAACACCCCCTCTATCAAGGCAGAATACTACGTGTAAATTCTGAATAGCTACATCGTGAATCACTTGATCGAAAGCTCTCTGAATAAAGGTGGAATATATATTACAGAAAGGTATCATACCTTGAGTGGCAAGACCGGCACTGAACGTGACAGCGTGCTGTTCAGCTATACCTACATCGAATGTTCTTTCGGGAATTTCCTCCATCATCATCGATAATGATGATCCAGACAGCATTGCAGGAGTTACTCCTACTATACGACTGTCCCCCTTAGCCAGGTCGATAATGGTCCGTCCGAAAACGTCCTGAAATTTAGAGGGTTTAGGGACTGAGTTGCCTGAAGACTTAACGGCAATAGGCTTACCCGTTTCCTTATCAAATAATCCTGGTGCATGCCACTTAGTGGCGCTACCAAGTTCGGCAGGTTCATAACCGGCACCTTTTCTAGTCACTACATGAAGTAGTTTAGGGCCGGGAATATCTTTTAAATCGTTCAACACCTTCGTGAGATATTCAACATCGTGTCCATCTACAGGCCCAAAATATCTAAAGTTTAAAGCTTCGAATAAGTTGCTCTGGTTTAGAACGGCAGACTTAATAGCGTTTTCTATCTTTTGGGCAATAGCTTGTGCGTTAGGGCCGAACTTTGAGATTTGGCCTAAAAGATTCCACACTTCATCCTTAACCTTATTATAAGTGTGCGAAGTGGTTATATCAGTCAAGTACTCTTTTAATGCTCCGACTGCTGGGTCGATGGACATGCAGTTGTCATTAAGTATAACCAGCATATTACTGTCTTCAATACCAGCATGGTTCAAGCCTTCAAATGCTATCCCAGCGGTCATAGACCCATCACCTATTACAGCGATGTGATGCCTATTGTTTTCAGCCTTAAGCCTGCTAGCTACCGCCATCCCTAGTGCTGCTGAGATACTGGTGCTGCTATGGCCTACCCCGAATGTGTCGTATTCACTTTCCGTTCTTTTAGGAAAGCCACTCAGTCCTTTATAAATTCTGTTAGTGTGAAAATTAGATCTACGGTCGGTGAGGATTTTATGCCCATAAGCCTGGTGTCCTACATCCCAAACTATCAAATCGTCAGGGGTGTTAAACGTGTAATGAAGAGCGACGGTTAATTCTACTACTCCTAGACTAGCTCCGAAATGTCCACCCTTTTCCGATACGACATCAATTATAAACTGTCGTAATTCAGCACATACTTGTTCTAATTCTTCCGGCTTAAACTTTTCACGCAGATCTGCGGGAATGTTAATCTTCTCTAAGAATGGGCCGGCGGTATAGGGGTTCATAATTTACAAGTTACTTAATCTACAGCGACTAATTCCATGAGTCCTTTAAGGATGTTCGCACCGTCTGTGTTGCCTAAATCCGCAGAGCAAGCTCTTTCAGGGTGTGGCATCATTCCAAACACATTTTTACCAACGTTACATACTCCAGCGATATTGTTAATAGCTCCGTTAGGATTAGCATTTGAATTTACCTCGCCAGTTTCATCACAGTAGCGGAATAAGACTTGGTCGTTAGCTTCTAAGGCCTCTAGTTCTGCTTCTGGTAAGAAATAATTTCCTTCACCATGAGCAATAGGAATCATTAATGGAGTTTTTATATCTAAACTAGCAGTTAAAGGTGCTGTTCTAGATACTGGTATTAGATGGACGTTTTTGCAGATGAACTTACGAGATTCATTGTGCATTAATGTGCCAGGTAATAGCCCAGCTTCACACAATATCTGAAAGCCATTACATATTCCTAGAACCTTTCCCCCTTTGTTTGCAAACTTTACAACCTCTTCCATAATCATAGAAAAGCGTGCAATTGCACCACTTCTGAGATAATCTCCATAGCTAAATCCACCTGGAAGTATTACTGCGTCAACATTTTGTAGATCGGAATCTTTATGCCACAGCTCTACGACTTCATATCCTATGTCATTTGTGAGTGCATGGACCATGTCCATGTTGCAATTCGATCCAGGGAAAGTAACTACTCCTATTTTCATACTGCGAAGTTCGACAAAAGAGAGGTATAATACCTGAATATTAGTAACCCATTTACATATATTTGCTAAAAATAATTCAGACTAAGCTCATATGAATACTCAAGATATTATATACCCTATTGGAGAAGCGACAGAATGGACATTCGAGAACATATTAGTTCCAATGTCTGACCCAATGAATTTAGGTATTGTGGTGCTGGGTTTTATAGGTTTAGCATTTTGGTTGCGTTTACAAAAGAAGTATAACGACAAAGCAAAATCAGACGGTACTATCGCTTAAATAGGTCCAAGGGGAATACTTACTTCAGGTCGATTCTAGGTTTTAGATACGATTACATCTTGACCGATATCCTTTCTGTATTGCTTTCCACTGAAGTCAATGGCTTCTGCAAGTTTGTAGCTTCTAGCTAAGGCTTTTTCAAGCCCCACCCCTAATCCTGTACATGCTATAACCCTTCCGCCGTTACTAATGATTTTGCCGCGTTTAACAGTAGTCCCGGCATGAAAAATAAGTCCTTCGTTTTCAGGAGGAATGTTTTCTAACCCAGTGATTACCATGCCTTTTTCATAACTACCAGGATATCCTCCAGAAGTTAGAATTACGGTTGTCGCAGCTCTTTCGTCTATCTGTAGATCGTACTCACTGAGTAAACCAGAACCCATGCTGTCGAACATATGAAGTAGATCGCTTTTCATTCTAGGAATAACTACTTCTGATTCAGGATCGCCTAATCTACAGTTATACTCAACTACATAAGGATCGCTACCCACTTTCATTAAACCAATAAAGAGGAATCCATTAAATGGTATCTCATCTTTCTTTAAGCCTTTAATGGTGGGGATGATTATTTGGTTTAAAGTCTTTTCGTGAAACTCAGCATCGACGAATGGAACAGGACTCACTGCTCCCATACCACCAGTATTAGGTCCGGTATCACCGTCTCCAACTCTTTTATAATCTTTAGCCGAGGGTAGGATTCTATAAGCTTCACCATCAGTGACCACGAAAGAACTTACCTCTATACCATCCATAAATTGTTCTATTACCACACTTGCTCCAGCATCACCGAAAGAATTATTTATGAGCATGTCTTCTAAAGTTGCTTCAGCTTCTTCTCTATCACTTGTGATAATAACCCCTTTGCCTGCTGCTAGCCCATCTGCCTTTAATACATAGGGTGGAGTTCTAGTGTCTAAATATGCTTTTGCGGCTTTAAGTTGCTTGCCGTTAAATGTCTCATATGCTGCAGTAGGGATATTATGCCGAGCCATAAATTCTTTAGCAAAATCTTTGCTGCCTTCTAACATTGCGCCAGCTTTAGGTGGGCCTATTACTACAAGATCGTCGTATTTATCAGATTCTTTAAAATAATCTACAATGCCTGCACATAATGGTGCTTCAGGACCCACAATGAGCATTGAGATCTCGTTTTTGCGTATGAACCTCCCAATAGCTGGAAAATCCATAGGATCAAGTTGAATATTAGTTGCTAATTCTTCTGTGCCAGCATTCCCTGGAGCAACGTAAAGCTTTGATAATAAAGAGCTTTGGCTGATTTTCCATGCCATCGCATGTTCGCGACCACCTGAACCGAGTAATAGGACCTTCATAGCGGACAAAGCTAACTGCTTGAGAGAAGAAGACCAACCTTCTTTATCCACACAATACTCACTACTATTAACTATTTCTCTCTTTCCTTATCTTTTTGAGATAATGATATCGCATTTTCACTGCATTAGCTTGTAGAGATGATATGATGTATCCAACCTTACCGTCGAGTATCCCTAACTGAAAAATATAGTGTTTAATAAACCTCACAAAGGGTTTAATTACAGTGTGGTAAGGTGTGATTTGGCCAGTTCGCCCATCATAGTCCTTCGCCTGCCATTGTGCGTAACGATCTAATTTATTTTGCATAGCCTCAAGGCTGACATATGTATTGTGTGAAATCGCATTTTTAAGTTTACTAACTTCGCCCTTAGTGATAATTTCTGCGTGTACATGTTTCTGCTCGTATCTGCAAGCATCTCTCTTAAAGAGTCTTATGACCTTATCACCTTGCCATCCACTAAAACGGATTCTTTTCCCCATAAAATAATTGATACGAGGAATCCAAAACCCACTTATATCAGGGTTTGATTTCAAAATTGCAATCACCTCTTCTTTTAATTCAGGTGTGATCCTTTCATCTGCATCGAGCAGCAAAATCCACTCGTGTTTTGCTTGGGGGATGGCCCAGTTTTTTTGGGAGGCAGAATTCTGATATTCCCTTTGTAAAATTGTTGTGGAAATGGATTTTGCTAATTCAAGGGTATTATCAGTACTGAAAGAATCAACTACCATAATCTCATCGGCAAAGTTTAAAGACTTAATGGCCGCGACGATATTATGTGCTTCATTAAATGTGGGGATAATGGCAGTTAGCTTCTCCATTTATTTTCTTTGATTAGGTATAAACACCGTCAATATCAATACAGCAAATGTCACTCCTGCCTGCGTCTCTAAAGTGTCTTCTGCTAGGCAACAGATTACGAGAAGTAACCACGATAATCTCGAAACATCAGTTGTAAGCAATAAGCTAGCATATAATGTAATTAACCAGAACACTAGCCCTATAAGTCCTAACCCTACCCACCATGCGAGGTATTGATTATGGGTTCTCTTCCAGTACGCTTTGTCTAATAAAGAATTAGATTCGAGATATGCCTTCTCATACGAATCGGGTAGATCTCCCGTCCCCACACCGAATAACAATGTGCTAAGCCCTTTTGATTTAACGATAAACACACCCGTTTTCATAAATTCAAACCTTTGAGTGACAGAATTACCACTGGGATTTCCTCCGTCTAGATAATTACCTACTTCGAATCTTAAAACGTCTAGTCTTAAGCTAAGTCCGCTAAGTGTTTCCATCCGAATAGAAGTGTGACCAGCTTTAATGTTTCGCATGGCCTTTTCACTAAGATTTTTGATGTTAAGCCCATTTTTTGGCAAATTCATTGAAGTAAGATATCTAATAGCCGTAGTGGAGATGGTGTGGCCATTTCCGTCAAGAGAATCAAAAGGCACTTCGCTTCTAAGATTCCATTCATGGCGCATTTCATCTATAGCGATAAAATTCCAGACCTTATATCCATTTTCTTCAAGATGTTTCTCTAGGTTGTGTTCATACGGACTACCCCACGGTGTATGAGATGGCAGTGTTGTCAAAGAGTATGGTGTTGTGGGAGTAATATAAAAAACGAAAGCAAAGAGACCCACTAATGAGGTGATGCATGAAAGTAAAATTGAGCGTCTCCTATACTTGGTTTTGACAATAGATATGAAAAAATAAACACATGTGATGGCTAACATTAATATGCCTGTCACCGATGCTGTGTGCCAAATCGATAATAAAGCCACAGCGCCATAAATTATTGCATATAGAGATTTCTTATTCAGAAGTAATATACCCCAACCCACAGCGAGTATCACTCCCATTCTTATGTGTGATATAAAAGGAGACCAAATTTTCGGATGTATTTCTCCACCATTGAAAGCGTGGTAATAACCCCATATTATACCAGCTAAAGCGGCCATGAAACTTGAAAGAATAAAAAACTTTAAGATCACCTTCCCCCATTTTCCCGACTCCCAATTTACTGTAAATAGTGCTAAAGGGAAAATAAGTAGAGGGAGTTTTACCTGTAGTGTTGCTAGCCCTTCAGGTAGGTTTTGGGTCCAAATCAAACCCAAAATACCCCACACAAACCCCCCGACTAATCCCCAAAATATTAATGTATTCTTCGGCTTAAGGAGCTCACCTCGTACAGCAGAGATAAGGAATGCAACCAGAACTAACGCAGCTCCTATGCTAGTCCCAAATGGTGACCAACAGAGCGCTGAAACTGATGTTACTAATCCTGAGACTAATGTTACTTCAGCTGCTTTCATTTTACTTCTTTGGGCCAGACAGTATTTCAACATAATCATTCCCATTAAACACCGACAGGGCCGTAATTATGTTAGGGTCAAAAGGAAGAGAGTATTCATACACTCCAATTTTATTCATCCTGTGAAAAATTAATTCTTCCTCTACAGCTATCTTTAATAGCTCTCTATTGTTATCTAGATCCCTTTCTAATTCAGGCTCAGTTAAAAGCGCTAAGGCATTTATTAAGCTTTTACTTTCCTCGCTGAAACCATCCCTGTCAATTGCTTCCTCTAGGTAACTAACAGCTCTTTTTGTACTTGCTTCGTAAGGAAACGGCCTCGAATCATCTTCAAAAGCAAGTGAAACAAAATTCACAAATTCACTCCACTTTTCTTCGGTAAGCTTAAACCCCTTTGCCTCATTAATTACTGTAACTGACTGAGAAAGTGCATAATCGAAAATCACCCCGCTTTCATAAAGGCCACTCACCACGTAATTAGTATAAACAGGATCGACTTCAATATCCGGGAATACTCCTCTACCCTCTACAACTGGCCGCCCATTACTGGTGTAAAACACCTTAAGAGTGGAATCTGCTGAAGTTTTTGCGTTGCCACTTTCATCTCTATCGCCATAATGAAGCCTCTGAACACAGCGGCCGCTGGGAGTATAGTATTTAGCGACCGTAATTTTCATTCGGGCTCCATACTCTAGGTTTTTTGTTTGCTGGACCAAACCCTTTCCAAAACTTTCCTTACCGATTATTACAGCTCTATCTAACTCTTGAAGTGCTCCAGCAACTATTTCCGAAGCAGATGCACTCTTCTCGTCAATAAGAATAATCAGTGGAATTTCTGGCAGTAATGCTCTTCTCAGGGTACTGTAATTCTGGTTCCAGTCTGGTGTTTTGCCCTTCATTGCGACAACCTCTGTCCCTTTGGGGACGAATAGATTTACAATATTAACGGCCTCCCTTAATAAGCCACCACCATTTCCTCTAAGATCAAAAACGATACGTGTGGCGCCCATGGAGTCGGTTAAATGGATAAGAGATTTCCTTACTTCTGAGGATGAAGTTTTTGTGAACTTACTCAATGTTAAATATCCAGTCTCATCGTCTAACATCCCAAAATAGGGTACATCAGCTCTTTTAATATTCTCTCGCGTTATTCCCAAGATAGAAGATTCATCAGCATTATGGTGCATTATTTCTAATACAACTTCTGTTCCCGATGCCCCTTTTATTTTATCCCCTATCTGTTCTAATTCTAGATCTACAACATCTATTCCGCTAACTGAGACTATTTCATCACCTAGCTTTAGACCTCCATTTTCGGCTGGTGAGTTAGCGATGAGGCTTGCGATTATATATCTACCGTCCCAATTCTTCACTAGTGACAATCCTATTCCACCATATTCACCAGTCGACATAAATCGAGCTTCTTCAATTCTAGTTTCTGGATAATATTTAGTATAAGGATCAAGCGACTCTAACATAGCGTCAATCCCCGTTTCCATTAAATCTCCTGGCGAGAGCTCATCAACGTAGAAGATATTCAGCTCTCTAAATGCAGAGTTTAATATCTCCAGCTGTTTTGACATTTCAAAATAATTTCCTTTTACAGGATTTCTCAAGGAGATTGCCGTAACACTCAGTATGATAACAACAAGCAGTAAATACTTACTTCCTGAATTTTTATTTGCTTTCATGCTCTAAAATTTGATGCTCCAGTAAAACGTCAACTATTTGTCGAATGTTATGTGAACATTCATCGAATGTGGGAATATCTCTTCCTACATAAATAAACACTAGACCCCATTTTTTATCGCCTGGAGTCCAGCTTTCTAAAAGTCTGTATTTTTCCAGCCTCCAAGTTTCTCTCATCAATCTTTTTATTCGACTTCGAGAGACAGCCTTTCTAAACCTTCGCTTACTTACAGTGGTTGCTACTTGAAACGGACACTCAGTTTCGAAAGAACTTTGAGTGTATCTAGCTATAATAGGATGGCCTTTTATTTTAATCCCTTCCGAAAAAGCACGGTCCATAACGATGGTGCTTTTTAACCTTTGATCTCTTCCGAAAGTATTTGCTTGTTGCACCATGTGGGCACAAGATAAACCTCAGGACTTAGCTTTCATGTGTTGTTCGATAGCCATTGTCATCGAAGGAGCTTTTGCAGTTGGAGCGTTGATGTCAATTCGAAGCCCAGCCGCCTCAGCCGCTTTACTTGTTGTGGGACCAAATGTGGCAATTTTCGTCTCTCCTTGTACGAATTTAGGAAAGTTCTTTAGGAGTGATTCGATACCGCTTGGGCTGAAGAATACTAATAAATCAAACTTAACGTCACTTAAGTCGCTCAAGTCAGAACAAACGGTTCTGTACATACAAGCTTTAGAGTATTCTACTCCTAACTCATCAAGTGCAGCGGGTATTGACGGCTTCAACAAATCAGAGCATGGAAGAATGAACTTCTCCTTCTTATGCTTCTTGACTATAGTCATAAGTTCCGAAATGCGTACTTGACCGTGAAAGATTTTACGCTTTCTGTAAACGACGTATTTCTGTAGATAGAAGGCAGTGCTCTCGCTTATGCAGAAGTACTTCATATCAGTAGGCACTTCAAATCTAACCTCCTCAGCCATACGGAAGTAGTGATCGACAGCCATACGAGATGTTAATATTACACCTGTATATTTAGAAATATCTACCTTTTGTTTGCGAAATTCTTTAGCGTCTATTGGCTCAACGTGAATAAATGGACGAAAGTCAATTTTCACTTTCATATTATCTGCGAAATCGAAATATGGACTCTTTTCAGTAGTCGGTTTCGGCTGAGAAATAAGAATAGTTTTAATCTTCTTTGACATGTGAATTTCAGTTTCAATCACTTGCTAAGTAAGTACTTACTAGCAGCGTAAGAACAATGATGGGCAAGATTTCGAGGGCGCAAAGGTACAAAAAACTGTACATAATACTATCAAATCTTTTTCTTGCTGTTTGAAATGCCCTAACCATGCGGAAGAACACCCAGAAAAGCCACATCGCTATAAAAACACCCATGTGTTGTAATGGAGAGTTTTCGGGTTGTAGCGATACTATCATAGTATATATGGCGACAGACAATCCAAGCCACATTTTCATATGTCTATCAACGGATAAATGCTCACGACTTAACTGATCATACCCCAGAACCCACGATAATATTAATCCGGATATTTGTCGGATGGCAAATAAGCATACCACCACACCTGCTGCGATAGATACATCGATTAATCTAGAAAGGATACCTAACATCCCCATCATCCCTATGAAGTGTGAAATAATTATCCCTTCGGTTTGAGGCACCTCGTCAGCACCTCTTTGCCAGATACGCTTCACATCCTTAATCACCCACCTCGCCATTCGCCATTCTCTTAAAAATCCATGTTTTACCCAAACCACAAGTCCTATTAGAACTAAAGACAATAAGAAAAGCACAACATCAGGTGAGTCTATATTTTCATGTGGCATGATTTCTAACATACCTGCAATTTCAGATAATCAGAATAGGAATCAAGGTGCTAGACACATTAGTTTTCTACAAATCTCAGATGTTCCATCAACTTTTAAATATTCTAGTTTAACGATATAAGTTCCTATAGTTAAATAGGAGTCATTATCATTTGCTATATCCCAAACCCAACGTCTTTCATCAGCATCAGTTACAATGGACTTCACAACGCAGCCATTCAAATCGAAAATCTTTAAGCTAATCTCTTCGAGTTCTTCGTCCTCTCTTAGTGTAAAACCTACCCAGGTTTGGTTCGTAAAATTAGATATTGTAGCTGGATAAACGAGAAATACATCATCCTCTGTACTCTGTACTAGATTCTCAATAGTTGAGCAGCTATTAGTCATCCCGGGAGTTCCTCCATTGATTTCAGATGTAATAACCCATAAGTCATCATCACTTCTTACCCTCTCTAGTGAAAGTCCTTTGTGGGATGAGTTAATAATCTGAGCATCCGAATGGTCATTTCCAGTATTCGCTAATTTTATCTCTCGAGTTATTGTCAAGCTAGGTAGTTTAAACGTCACATGTAGAGCACTCACATGAAGATTTTCAACCCAACTTCTACACTCAGCAAGCACGATTAATCCATCACCAGGTAACCACCACTCAATTTCCGAAAGTGCTAACCAATCCACCCCTTGAGGGTTTGTGGTTGTGGTGAGTTTATATCCCTCTAGTGAAATTATCTGTTCGCAGCGGTTATGAATTTCAATAAATGATGAAAATCCTGGATTAGGCTTAGACAGAAATTCATTTAAGATTAAGTTTACTCCGAAATTAGGTGATTCTTCAGGCGGCTCAAGGGTCCAAGTTTTCTCTTCCGACACTAACCCTAAAGCCTTCCAATTAAAACAAGTTATTTCTAACTCACCATCCCATATGAATTCTGAAATAGCTATTGTTAAAGTAGCGTCGTAAAAACTCCAGTTAGAATTAACGCTCCAATTCTCACTCATTAAAACACATGAATCCATAGCTGAGGAGCTAGACCAAACCAGTCTACCCTCCAGCAACCCCCACATAACATCAGTTTCAGATGGAATTTTCATTTCTGAATCAACTGGCGGAATTCCCCTTGAGTCTCCCCATATACCTTGTCCACTTCTCCAATTCTCAGCATTATTTGAAGCCCCTTGTTCAGCAATTTTCTCAAGGGAATTACCTCCTGAGAATGTTTGAGGATTATCATGCCAGCACTTTTTATAATTGACCCGGTCAATAACATAATTCTCGGTGGAAAGTATGACTTCACCAGACGTTGAGGCGAGGGCAGTCCAGTTATCGAAATCATTTTCAGACATTACTACTCTATCACCAGGCCCTAGAATTAGGTTGTGTAGTGTTTCACTATCTAAAAGCACCCCGTCTAGATCAACTCGTCTCCCACTTATATTAACAATTTCAACCCACTCGTCTTCACCAGAAATAGGGACAGCCCTTATTTCACATATCCTAACATCTCCTTTGTGTGGAGGTAATGCAGGGACCCAATTTTCTATGGCATCTGAAGTCATCTCACCCGTAAAGCAATCTTTCAAGGATTCGATTTCAATGGTGATGGGCTTATCTACAGAGATTATGTTATACCAAAACCACTTACCATTTTCATAAACAAGCTCATCCCAATTAAGCTCAGTAGTTAATTTCACTCGTGGTGGAAAATGCGGGTCTATTTCAGGCGTGATTGTTAATTCTGTTTTATTATCCCACCTAAGATGTGGAGTTATTTCCAACTCAGTGAGTGGTGTAACCACGCCTGAGTTTTCTAAGTAGAATGGTGATGCGGTTTCACTTAATCTCCAATTAATACTATTCGAACAACCCTCAGGAATGATTTTATATATGCTCCTTCCTGGCTGATGATTAATGCCCTCAACATCCCACCAATTCCTTTCATACTCAACCTCATCAATCAGTGTGCCGGATGGATTGAGAAGTTTAATAACCTCTCCTTGGTCATTGAGCCCACTCCAAGAAATTAGCTTCGCCTTGTGGCCATAATATTCACCCCATAAATCTATATCTCTACAGATTAGAAATGCCTCCCCGGGGTTTACTAACCCAATCCAATCAGTTTCTGGCATAATCTCAGAATCTCCTCCACCGTCTAGAATACTCCACCCCGAAATGTCAATTATCCTGTCGGAGAGATTAACGACTTCAATGAATTCATCTTCGGGGAAGCCTAGAGATGGTGTGGCGTCTGCCATTATTTCGGTGAAAACGAGGTCGTGATATTCAGCTGAGGTGGGATTAGTGAATACGACAAAGAGGGTGCTGTCAATTTCTGGGGAGGCTATCCGGACTTGCTGCGGATAGCCGTCTGTAAGAGGGGGAAGTCCGCAAATGGTGGTTCGGTGATAGTATGGTGTGACTAACGCTTGAGATTCTAGAGAGGTGCCTGCACGCCATGTGGCGAGGATGTCAAATGGAGGACGGCTGAAAGTTATATGGACGCAAGATGGGGAGATGACTTCATGACTGAGTATGGAAAGGGGTGAAATAATAAGTATTGAGGGGTTGATGGAATAGAGAGTGAATGCAAAAGATGAGGTTTGGGATGAGGTACAGGAGGCTGAAAACCCCATGCACTGAAAGCTAGTAAATTGGAATTGAAATCCACACAAAGGCACTTCCCAACCAGAACCCATTTCGCCCGCATATAAAGTAAATAATGATGTGCTTGATGAAAACTGAAGTGTAAAGTCTAGTTTGAAAAGTGATGAAAAGTCGAATAGTTCGTGGTGCACTTCTGTGATAGGATTACCTGTAGAATATATTCTTAAGGGGTCGTCGCTCCCATTTTCGCCAGCTTGTATAAACAGGGTGTCGAGGAAGGGTGTGCTAGGTGTGTTAAAAATGAAAAACACTTGTGAGTGGTTGTTGTCTGACCCCGACAATCCCTGCTCCCAGTTAAACTTTATGGTGGCATTTTCCACCACTTCAGATGTACATCCATAAATAGAATAAGTTCCCGGCGATGAAGCATCTAGGGACCACCCAGTAGGGCTTATTTGTTCCCAACTAGAAGTAATGAACCATTGAAGAATTATTAAAGGAATTATCATACCCCAAACTTCTGTCAATTGATAAGTCTTCCCAAACCGCACACAAAATGACCACACTCAGTTATGAATTCATTAATTTTGTCCTAAATCATCACACATGAGATCTCTCAGAATAGCAGTAGTTGGAGCAACGGGGTTAGTGGGAAGGACTATTCTTCAAATTCTTGAGGAAAGAAATTTCCCTGTAGCCGAGTTGTTCCCTGTAGCTTCTGAGAAATCTGTGGGAAGTTTTGTGAAATTTAATGGAGTGGACGTAGAGGTAATGAGCTTAAATACAGCCCTTGCTGTAAAGCCTGATGTCGTTTTGCTCTCAGCTGGAGGGGGTATAAGTTTAGAGTGGGCTCCTAAATTTGCTTCCCAGGGAGCGACTGTAATTGATAATAGTTCGGCTTTCAGAATGAATGAGAATCATAAACTCATAGTTCCAGAAGTAAATGGAGATAGTTTGGTCTCAGAAGACCTAATTATAGCTAACCCTAATTGCAGCACTATACAGCTCGTTATGGCGCTGAAACCACTACACGATAAATTCCGTATTATTCGTGGAGTTGTGAGCACATACCAAAGCGTGACCGGTACGGGAAAGGCAGCTGTCGATCAATTGGATTCGGAAAGAGCCGGCGAAGCAGCAGAGATGATTTATCCATATAGAATTGATAAAAACTGCATTCCTCAATGCGATGATTTTCTTGATAATGGATATACGAGAGAGGAGATGAAGGTTCATTTTGAGACTAAGAAAATATTAGGAGATGACAGTGTGGAATTAAGTTGTACTGCCGTTAGAGTACCTGTTAAAGGTGGGCATAGCGAAGCTGTTTATATAGAATTTCAAGAGGACTTTAAGCTGAGTGAAGTGATTTCATTGCTTGAGTCTTTCCAAGGCATTATCGTCGAAAACGACAATGCTAATTCTCTCTATCCTATGCCCCTCAACTCCGAAGGGAAGGATGATGTATTTGTGGGAAGAATTAGAAGGGACTTAACTAATCCTAAAGGCTTGCATATTTGGGTAGTGAGCGATAACCTAAGGAAGGGTGCTGCGACAAATACAATCCAAATTGCCGAGTATTTGAATATTATGGGTCGTTGGTCGTAAATTAGGCATAATCCTAATCTGAGTTCCTATGTTGAGATGTTCCGGTGTCCTTTTCCAGATGCAGATTGTTTGCTCTACTATTTTGCTTTTCACTTTTACAACTTCTTCTGTTTTGGCCCAAAACACAATTCGAGGTCGAGTGATAGATTCTCAAACCGGTATCGCAATTATTGGAGCATCCGTCTATTTACAAGACTTCAACGAAGGAGCATTCACTGATTTCGATGGCTTCTTTCAATTTCGTACCAGGAATCAAGGCCAAATAAATCTCATCGCCACTTCCATAGGTTACGAAAAAGTAACCAAGTACATTGCTATCGGTGGGCAAGGCTTGTTGGATGTGGGAGACATAAGAATAAAGGCGAACACCATAGGTCTTGAAGAGGCTAATGTAATTGCCTCAGTAGCTATTGATAGAGCTACCCCTATAGCTGTAAGTACTATCGATGCGCAGCAAATAGAAGAAAAACTAGGCGACAAGGAGTTAGTTGAAATCCTCAATTTTACTCCAGGCGTTTACGCCACTAAGAGTGGTGGTGGTTATGGGGATAGTAGAATAAATATTCGTGGATTCGACCAGCGTAACGTCGCCGTCCTTGTCAACGGGATCCCCGTTAACGACATGGAAAATGGTTGGGTTTACTGGTCTAATTGGGCTGGTTTAGGCGACGCAGTAAGAACCATGCAAGTCCAAAGGGGGCTAGGCGCGTCGAAACTAGCAATCAACTCAGTAGGTGGAACCATTAATATTGTAACGAAAGCCACTGACACCGAAAAGGGCGGTTCCTTCAAAACATCCCTCACAAATTACGGCCGGACAAAGCATATACTCTCATTAAGCTCAGGCGTCCTCCCTAACGGATGGGCAGTCAGTGCCATAGCATCAAAAACATACGGCGACGGCTATGTCGACGCGACCTGGGTTGACGCCTACAGCTACTTCCTCACAGCAGCGAAAGATTTAGGCGGACACCGCCTGGTATTTACAGCCATAGGCTCCCCCCAGACCCACGGCCAACGCCGCGGCCAAATCTCAGTGGATAGGTTCAACCAAATTAACGACCTTCCTGACTCACTAGGATATGAAGGTCACAGGTGGAATGACGATTGGGGCTATCTAGATGGTGAAGCCCTCAACTCTAAAGTGAACGGCTACCATAAACCCCAAATCGCCCTTAATCACTACTTCCAACTCAGCGAAAACACTCACATATCTACCTCTGCATATGTGAGTTTCGGAAAGGGATACGGCTCCACAGTATATGGAACAGGATCTCCAAGAGAGTTCATCACTCTTGACGATGGTTCTACAGTTAAGACTACATGGAACTGGGACCATCTATACGAAACTAATCAGAATAGCGCGTTACCTGTCCTATACCCAGATAATGAAATAGAATACATGGAACTCCTCGGAACCGGAGTATGGATGGACACGATTAATCTTGCAAACGCACCCATTATCATAGACGGAGACACTTTAATGGGTGGGAGAGCTTTAAGTGCAATAAAAAACTCTCATAACGAGCACTTTTGGACTGGAATATTAAGCACCGTTAAATCGGAACTCTCTCCTAATCTAAATTTGATCGCAGGAATTGATATGAGATATTACGAGGGAAAACATTTCAGGCGAGTTTCTAACCTTTTAGGCGGAGATTTTTACCTCAACTCCTTCTCATCTTCTACTGGATATGGAATAAATCCAGCCTATGAGTTATTAGCGCGCGAAGGTGATATAGTTGACTACGAAAGCACAGGTATTGTTAAATATGCAGGTTTTTTCAGTCAGTTGGAATACCAAACAGAAAAGATCAGCGCCTTCGTCGCTGCGACTGGATCATACACGGGATATCAGCGTTACGACCCCTACACATATTTCCGTTACGACGAGACAGGTGATCAAGTTGTATATGAATATGATGCCGACATGGGAATGGTTATTCCTAGCGATGAATACGTTTATGGACCCATGAGCCAGAAAGCCTCATCTCCAGGGTACAATATTAAATCTGGCGGTAGCTACGCCATAGGGGACAACAGCCACATATATATGAACGCTGGAAAGTATTCTCGAGCTCCTTTTATCAGCAATGTCTTCCCTAACAACGAAAATGTACTCAGTAACGAAAATCTCGTAAATGAAAAAGTCGAGGCACTGGAGCTGGGCTATAGATTGCGGTGGTCAAAGGCATCACTCGACGTGAATGTTTACCACACAAAGTGGATCGATAAGACTATTATGTCGGGTGTTCTCCTCAGTCCTAACGGTTCTGAATACCGGGCGTTTGTGAGAGGCCTCACAGAGACTCACGATGGAATAGAGGTTGAATTCAGAGCTAAACCACTTCCTTCGCTTGAGATAGGTGGCCTTTTGAGCATTGGAGATTGGAGATGGGATAACAATGTTGACGCTGAAATTATCGATGAACAAACAGATGATGTACTTGAAACCATACACATTTACTCAGCCGGATTAATGGTTAGTGATGCACCCCAAACCCAATTCGGTATTCAAGCTAGAATGGATCTCCCGAAAAACTTCCGGGCAGGAGCTAGCTACGTTTACAACACAAGGCTTTTTGCTCAATTCGAAATAGCCCAAGACCGCGACGACGAAGAAAGAATCGGCATTCAACCCATCGAACTTCCTTCTTATGGATATCTAGACTGTAACCTCAACTGGTTCACACGTATGGACGGATTAGATATCAGCCTGGGATTAAATATCCAAAACGCCCTGAACGAAATTTACATTAACGAGGCAGACGAGACTTGGATTACAAATCCCGCTACAGGTATAAAAGAACAAGGCACTTTCGAAAATGGCAGGCTTCAAGGCTACTGGTCATATGGCCGAACCATTTCCTTTTCAGTAAAAGTCGAGTTCTAGTAGAGGTTCCATAAGATTTAAGTTGTTTCTTGTAACAAATTAGTAAAATGAAGAATTTCCTTACGGTATTAGCTATTACAGTATTTGCGTTGTCTTCCTTAGCTCAGGGCCCTGACGAGTATTGGTTAGGTCTTGAAGAACACGCTGTTCATACTGATGGAGATCTAGCTGGAATGACAACCTGGAGACTGTACTTAAATGTACTTCACGAGGATGACTTCCTTTCTGCTTGTTCTGGAAGCGAGGAAAATCCTTGGGTTTTGGAATCTACGAGTACTCCGGCTTGGTATAACGTACCTGCAATTTCTGAAACGTTTGCAAGCGCAATTAATCCGGCCTTCTTCTCTGCGTTCCCTGAACTTGAGTACGACAGTTGGTTAACTATAGGTGCTGCTAGTTCTGAGGATGGGATTGATATTTCAAGTGTTGCAGATCCTTTCTACAATTCCTTTGATGCTTTTGAGTTAGGAGAGAATGTGAATTCTAATACGATGATTGGTAACCTTTGGTTCACTCTTTTTGATCCAGAAGATATAGGTTCTGGGGGTGCTGCTTTCGGAGGTGCAGATCTAAAGATTCTT
>CAWVZZ010000019.1:0-17216 GCA_963934745.1 uncultured Flavobacteriales bacterium
TCTACAGAGAAGCGGTTTGAAATGCCTAGGCCTATCACGATTTGGGTCGGCAGAGCGTTCATTGCGCACACGTCGGAGAGGTTAGCGATTACGGCTTTGTAGCCTAGGTGTTTTAGCGGAACGTAGCTCAAATCGAAATGAACTCCTTCTACGAGCATGTCAGTTGTCACAAGAACTCTTTTTCCAAGAGGGTCTATTACAGCAGCGTCATCCCCTACACCTAGAAGTGTGGAGAGTTGAGTTTTTTTAAGGTCTTTTGTAAGCCTACTGATAAGCCCGAACTCCCCTAGATCTTTTATCTCTGTTCTTTCCATTTTATTCTTCGTCTCTTACGTCACAAATCGTTCCTTCGAAGTGAAGGTCAAGGTCGGCAAATGGATGATTAAAGTCCATCTCTACCTCCTCGTCAAATACCTCTAAAATCAATCCTAACACCTCATTGCCGTCTTCGTCGCCCATTGGAACCACTTCCCCAGCTCGAACAGATTCACTATCAAATTTCCCGTTCACTTCAAACACGCTTCTAGGTATCATCACTATCGCGTCATCTGTCATCTTCCCATAGGCTTCATCACATGGAATCACGAAATCAAACGGCTCGCCTGGCTTCAGTCCTTCTAGCGCTTTTTCAAAGGCATCAAGCACCTCTCCTGCGCCTACGGTAAACCCGAAAGCTTGTTCCGCAGGACAATCCTCTATTACCTCTCCACCATCAATGGCTTCACTCAATACATACTCGATTTCCACAAAACGCCCTTGTGCTACAGATTGATTTTTCATAGTGCAAAGGTCAGTCGTACTTTGCGCTTATGCAACGAATTAAGACTGGATTATGGTTTTTAATGTTTTGTGGCCTCATCGCTAGCTCTTCAGCCCAAACCACATCAACCCACAATGTCCCTAACCTAAAGGAATACACATCATCCAAGCGCACTTTTACGCCCATAGGGTGTCGGGGAATAGACCTCCCCTGCTTCGAACACGTTCCACTTATAACTAATCAACGAGTCGTTCAAGCTAATTACGATATGACCGCATCTATCGCTCGAGGAGACACCTTCGATATCGTCCACTACGATATGGACCTTGATTTAACGGAGTACAACCTTCAACAAATGACCGCTCATGCTGGCATAAACCTTACTGTACTTCAGAACGGGGCTAGTAATGTGAGTTTTGACTTGGTGGAGCTTAATGTTGATTCCGTATTCATGGACGGCGTGGCGGTAGATTTTTCTCATGAAGAGGAATTACTGGTAGTACCTGCAGCTGAGGGAGCGTTTTTCGAGGGGGATTCCCACGTAATCGACGTGTACTATCACGGGCACCCCGGTTCAGACCCGTATTGGGGTGGTGTCTATTTCGCAAGTAATTACATTTATCACATGGGTATAGGTCTCACGAGTATCCCTCCTAACTACGGTAGGGTTTGGCACCCATGCTTCGACAACTTCGTAGAAAGAGCAACCTACACCTGGAATGTGAAGAGCGCGGGAGGCAGGAAGGCACACCTTCAAGGCACTTTTCTAGGCGAAACCTTCGAAGACGGAGACACGTTATCAAGGAGTTTCACGCTACAACATCCCATTACCACGCACCAAGCCGCTTTTGCCGTTTCTAATTACGTCGACAGTAATTATATTCACGTTGGGGCATACGGTGACGTGCCTGTACGCCTAACCGCAAAGCCCGAGGACATTAGTCAGATGGTGAATAAATTCGCAAACCTCGGATACGCAATCGATGCGCTAGAATACTGGTGGGGGCCATATGCGTGGGAGCGAGTGGGGTATATTCTAACAACTCAAGGCGCCCTTGAGATTCCCACCAATACTGCCTATCCTAGGTCTATGATAGAGGAAAGTCTGTACGCAAATAGCGACCTTCTTTCTCATGAACTGGGACATCAATGGTGGGGAAATATAGTTGCACCATTCATTCATAATCATATGTGGATTAAGGAGGGTGCAGCTGAGTATTCAAGCCATCTCTATATTGAGTGGAAAGACGGGCATGAAGATTTTGTGAGCCTTGTCAAGGATAATCAGCAATTTGTGCTGGAGGAATGTCATGTGCAGGACGAGGGATTTCATCCTATGTCTCCAATGCCGGACGATCATATCTACGGAAGGCATACCTACTACAAGGGGGCGTCTATTCATCATAATTTGAGGGCCTATTTAGGTGACGATCTTTATCGAGAAGCCTGTCAAGCAGCTATATCAACGAATTTCGACAGTCACATGGACCCCGAAGGGTTTATCGAAGTGCTCGAACAGTTTACTGGGGTTGACCTAGACCCATATTTCGACGCTCAAATTTTCCAACCTGGATTCTCAACTTGGCTCATCGACTCAACTACGACTATAGGTAATTCTACGAGTGGCTTTGAAACTCATCTTTACTTGAACCAAAAGCTCCGCGCCTGCTCATCCTTTCATGAAAACGAACCTCTAGACGTTTCACTGTGGGGTGCTGAATGGGGCACTACAATTCACCCCATACGGGTGGGTGGTGAGTGGGATGAGGCTACTATCTACCACGAAGAGCCTTTCGTGCTTATAGCCCTAAATGCAGACGGAAAACTTAACCAAGGTCGACTAGATCACACTGTTGCCATTACAGAAACAACGGGGCTTTCATCACTTCCGTGGGTTGAATTACGATTGGGTTGTGATGAAATTACCGATAGTGTCTTGGTTCGTGTTGAGCACCATTGGGCGGCACCTGATGCCGAGCCATTAGCTTTCTATTTTGATGAGATCAGCGCGTCTCATTTTTGGACTATTGACGGAACATGGGAGGATGGTATTGAAGGTACAGATGACCTGGTGCTAGACGCCCGATTCAGTTATGTCGGAAGTAATAACGAGGGGCTGGATTACGATCTTTACAACGGCGGCGAGCTGGGCGCTTTCCTCGCGTGGCGACCTAGCTCTGATGCTACATGGGAGCAATACCCTGACTATACCTGGCAGGCAGGCTCTCTAGAAAACGGCAACGGTGTGTTCAAGGTCAGTGTTCTTAGAAAAGGCCAGTACGCTTTCGCGCTTGGCGATGTGTTGCTAAATATTTCTGATGCCGAGTTAACTGATGAGATCTCTGGAATGCTCACATACCCCTCTCCCACCGATTCAGAATTAAACATCGTTAACCCTTCAACTGAAGGCAAATGCACTGTTAATATCTACGACATAAATGGACGGTTAGTTATGGCTAAGACTCTCTTTTCCGAGAGTGCAGCAATAGACGTTAGCTCTTGGAAAGCCGGGGTGTATTCAGCTGTCTTCTCGACTAATGAAGCCGAAGTAATCGTATCACGATTTACAGTAAAGTAGAAGCCTTCGTGTTAATTCTTGCTGACTTGACTATACCCGCAACTTCTCGCATATAATCTCGTTTATCAAAATACGGCGCGTAAGTATAGCCCTCGACAGTGATTAACATCGACGACTCGGGATCGTGAATGGTAATGCTGTAAAAGGGCCCTCCCATCCAGTCATTTTCCATTCTCCAAAGCCCTCGAATCTCAGCTGCGAATTTCCCCTGATAAGGAATTTCATCGTAGGACGGAATCATGCCCCTCTCAATCACCATATAGCTACCCTCAGTTGGGCCGCTAACAAATTCCGCCGTCAACTTATCCCTCCTTTCTAATAAATAATCTAGAGAAAACTGATGAGGGCCTAAGTACGGCTCCATGTGAATAAAAAACCCTTGTTGAACGTCGTGATTGTTGCTGCCCTTAAGCCTAGTCATCTGCCTGTCTATCCAAGTGAAAGTTGAATCAACTCTTACAGGATAGCAACCTTTGGGGATATTCATCTCGACGCCTAGCTCCTCTAGAACCCGTTCTTCTAATGCTTCATCTACGGAAAGAGATGATATATAACCCGACCTTTTCACCTCCATATCATCAAGTAGGCTGACCATCTCTAGCTGCCTCTCAGCAAGCTTTTTCGCTAGTCCGCTAAAAGTTCTAGCCTTGCCTTCGATGAAGATTTGACCCATGGAATATCTGTTCTTATAAAACTTTACGCTAGGCTCCTGCGTATCAATTCTATCAGCTATTTCAAGAAAAATAATGTTGCGGTGAGGCTTCCAAAACTTATTGAAATCCACTTTCGTTTTTTGGACCAAATCAAACATCGGCTCAAAAGTTTCCATATGCATTTGGGGTAACACATGGTAGGGCTTCATCAACGCGTCGCGCAAGGTATCACCCACTTCGCTGTTCCAAATAGCATCAGTACAGACGATCAGAATCTCTCCGCGCGGCCCTACAATACTCGGTAAAGGCGCCCTCGCTCCTTCCTGGCTACCACAGCTTTCAACTAGCAACAGGCCACAAATAACTATCATAAAAACTCCGACCTTCTTCATCAGAGTTTACTTGGGTCTCCGTGAATAATGAGGCGTTGTCCTATCCTTATTGTGGTGCCCGTCAGCGCGTTCCACTCCTGCAAGTGTTTTACTGAAACGCCGTGTGTCTCTGCAATAATGCCTAACACGTCCCCCGATTTTACTTTATAGTAAGTCGCTTCCGGCGCGTATTTAATTACAGGTGTCAAATCTGGATTAATCGTTTTCATGCTATCCTCCATTACTAAAAAGAGGGGGATCTTTGTCTTAGGTATTGTTAAAGCCCAAACCTCTCCCGGCCCGGGAACTATTTTCTTCCTAAACATAGGATTTAAGATTGTTACCTGCTCAACCGACATGTCTGTAAGTGCTGCTATTTGATCGAATCTCAGCGGTCCTTCTACGTGTACTGTATCGTTTTCAGCATATCCTGGCATTATCCTCCTTGGAGTTATCCCATACTCTGCGTGGTACTCCATCAAGTACACTACGGCAAGGAAATTAGGCACGTAATTTCTGGTTTCTTTCGGTAAGAAAGGTCTCACTTCCCAGTAGTTTTTCTTCCCACTTCGTCGAATCGCTTTATTCACATTCCCTGACCCTGCGTTGTATGCCGCTAAAGCCAAATACCAATCTCCGTAACGCTTATAGAGTCTGTTCAAGTGATTACACGCCGCCTCTGTACAACGCCTCGGGTCTTTTCGTTCGTCTATATAACTGTCAATCCTAAGACCTTCCGCTTTTGCCGTATAGTACATAAATTGCCAAAGACCTCTCGCTCCAGCAGGTGATCTAGCCTCGGGGTTAAGCCCGCTTTCTACAACGGTGAGATATTTCAGCTCCAAGGGCAGACCCTCTCTATCGAGTATTTCTTCAAATAAAGGAAAGAACTGAGGAGCTCTTCCTAGCATTGTTCCCAGCCCTACTTTTCTTCTGCTTATATAAAGAGCGATGCGGCTATGCGCAACTGGGTTCCATCTTAAGTCTAGACCGGAAGTCCTGTCAAGTATAGCTAAGCGTGATTTTATTATCGCGGTATCAAGCTCAGTATCTGGTTCTCCTAGTAGATTCCAAAGCGACGTGTCAGAACTAACACAGCTTGATTGTTCACACCACTGCAACCACTCTTCTTCCCAGGAAAATAAGTTAGTTGTGGAGTCGATAAAAATGTCCGTAACAGAATCGATAACAGCATCTGCAACTAATAAATCAATAGGTAAGACTATCTCTTTCGTGTCAGATAGAGTGTCCACATTTAGGGAGTCTGATTGCGCAAGGATAACACTCCCTGAAAGAAAGCTGATTAATACAAGTAGTAGCCCTCGGCTCACTTGTCTTCTTTCTCTTTAGTCTTATCTTCTTTAGTCGCATCTTTGAACTCCTTCATGCCCTGGCCTAGACCACGCATAAGTTCGGGGACTTTTTTTCCTCCAAATAGAAGAAGGACAACAAGGGCAATCAATACAAGTCCTCCGACGCCGATGTTTGGGAGGAATAGAATATGTTTTGAAATGAAAATCTCTAATAACATGACTTCTTTGTTTGATGCGAAGTTCCGAAATCAAAGTCAAACATCAACACTAAACCCTAAAGTTTCTATAATCTCGAGTTATCAATAAGCCTCACACCCTCAATTTCAGCCGCAACAATTATATGGGTCCAGCTTGCAGGGCTGTCACTTGGGCTAAAAGTATTCTCGTTAACCCCGTTAATGTACTCGAGCTTCACGTGTGTGGAGTCAGAAAGGATTTTTCGTGCCTCATTTAATGATTCTTCTGTAGATAAACCCGCATTAATCTTTGTCGATGCTTGAAATAATGCCTGAGATAATAGCAATGCGGTTTTAATGCCCTTTTTTGAGAGCCTAGAGTTTCTAGAGCTCAGGGCAAGACCGTTCTCATCTCTAATGATCTCACAAGAAACAATATCCGCTTTATAGAGTCCCTCATCGACAACTCGTCTTACGACGGCAATTTGTTGAAGGTCTTTCTCTCCGAAATACGCTTTATCGGGGTCAACTATTTGAAAAAGCCGGTCAACTACTGCTATAACCCCGTCGAAGTGTCCAGGCCTAAAGTCTCCCTCGAAGGCGTTTGTAAGTGCTCCCCAGTTTTTCGAGTCCGCCTTCGGGTCTCCTTCGTAAACTTCCTCGGCTGTCGGCGCGAATATCAAGTCTGCTCCAGCTTCATTTGCAATCACAGCGTCTTCTTCTAAAGTGTTGGGGTAATTAATAAAATCTGTTGAGTCCCCGAACTGTGTCGGATTTACCAATATGCTAATCACAACAAAATCACAGTCTTTAGCCGCTTTTTTAATTAATGAAGCATGACCATCATGCAGCGCTCCCATGGTGGGGATAAAAGCCACTAGACCTTTTTTTGTCTCTTGTTTTTCTTTTATCCAACATCTAAGGCCGGCTTTCGTGCTGATTATTTTCATTTATTGGCTACTCTAGCGGTCGCAAACGCTTGGTGGGCTTGGATTTGGGTGTAAAATTAACTATATTTGTCGTTCGACCAACCTGAACAAAGAAAGTTTATGAGCAAAGCTAGAATCCTTTACGTTTCCCAACACTTAGTTCCTTTTCTTCCTGAAACTCCTATGAGTTCTATCTCTCGACACCTCCCACAAGGGGCGTACGACAAGGGTAGAGAGATCAGAGTGTTTATGCCCCGCTTTGGAAAAATCAATGAACGCCGCCATCAGCTTCACGAGGTCATTCGCCTTTCCGGGATGAACTTAAATATCGATGATGACGATCACCCATTAATTATTAAAGTTGCCTCTATCCCTACGGCTAGGATGCAGGTGTACTTCATAGATAACGACGACTTATTCAAGCGCAAGGCTGTTTTATATGACGCTAATGATGAGCTGTTCGAGGATAGTGACGTAAGAGCCATATTCTTCGTAAGAGGTGTTCTTGAAACCGTCAGAAAGCTAGGATGGGCACCAGATGTAATTCATTGTCATGGATGGATGGCTAACCTGCTACCCTTATATCTCAAAGAAAATTATGCCGACGATCCTTATTTTTCAAATAGCAAAGTGGTTTGTAGCATCTACGATGAAGGCTTTGATGGGTCTTTAGACGAGCGTATGTCTGAGAAGATCGTTTTAGACGGAATCGACTCTGCTAAGGCGTCTGTGCTTAAAGACCCTACATTCAACAACATGAACGCCATTGCTATTGAGAATGCTGACGCTTTAATTGTAGCGTCAGATGAGCTTGAGGATGAGACTCTCGAAAAGATTAAGTCGGCAGGCGTCCCTACGTTAAACTTCCCAGGCGAGACTGGATACTTAGCAAGCATTAACTCTTTTTACGACGAAGTTCTAGGCGTAGAAGAGAGTTCTGAGGCAGAATAAAGATAACTTTGCCACTCATGACGCACTCATCTAAAGGCCTTGCTTCCCTTGTTGTTTTTTTCCTTGTCGTTGTCGCGGCTTTGTCCGGTTGTAAGAAGCCCGATTCGTCTATAGGCCTAGGTCTACAACCAGAGTCAGACATGCTTGCATTATTCACTGACGATTCCGACTCACCACTCGTGACAGTTAGGCTCGTGACAGTTAGAGAGGATAGTTTAGCTACTGATGAATTAAGCACCGGTGTTTTAGGACGTGTTTACCACCCGAGGTTTGGGCTCATGACGGCTAGCTTCGTGACTCAACTTAGATTGAACGCTCCGAACATCAACTTTGGCGAAAACGCCGTCGCTGATAGTATGTACTTGACTTTAAAAATGACTGGTGATGCGTATGGCTCCCTTACGCCGCATAGCATTATGGTAACTCAACTGACTGACACGCTGGTTCTAGACTCAACTTATTACTCCAACTACATTCCGGAAACGGCTCACATAAACCTTTTAGACCCTTCACAGCCGCAAGTTTCTTTGAACCCCGCAGCAGACGTTATTATTGGAGAAGACACTGTTACTTCTCAGGTAAGGTTAAAGATGTCTAATGATTTTGCCCAAACCTTACTTAATCAAGACACCACCACATTCTCCAGCAACGAAGATTGGTTAAAGTATTTTCCTGGCGTTCACATCTCATCAATGTCTGGCCAAGGGGCAACTGGGATAGATATATCCTCTGGACTAAGCACCATGAGGCTGCATTACCATAACGATACTGACACGTCTTTTTATGACTTTGTTATCAGCCCGCTAAGCGCTAGGGTTAATCTGTTCTCCCAAGAATTCGATGGCGCTTTATCTGAATTAAACAGCCCAGAAACTGACACTTCATTTGTAGCCGGTGATGAGTTGCTATACGTTATGTCCGGATCTGGGGTAAAAATGGAAATGTATATCGATGGGCTTGATGCATTAAATGATTCCTTAGGGCCAGAAAGAGCCGTTCTGAAAGCAGAACTAATTCTTCATGTCGATGAGCACTTCTACAGCAAAAGATACCCTGCGCCCGAACAACTCTTTATCATGACAGAAGATGAAGATGGGGAGCCCGTCTCAACACCAGATCAGTATGTATCGAGTAATCATATTGGTGGCGTTTTCAATCCCGAAACCATGGAATACCGGTTTAATATTAGTAGAACCGTTCAACACCTTCTTAATAGAGAAAGCGATTACGACTACGGTTACGGCAATTTTTCTCCCGACAGAGACGTACCTCCGTTGCACATCGTTTCAACCAGAGCGGGCATTTCTATCCAAGGTGTAGTTATTAGGGGTAGCGGTGTTGATGAGAATCACGCTAGACTTGTGGTGACGTGCAGTCACTAATCTAACTTCGCAATATGTGTGGAATTGTAGCATATGTGGGACCCAAACCCGCCTTCCCTATCGTAATTGATGGGCTTAAGCGCCTAGAATACAGGGGCTACGACAGTGCGGGAATTGCCACTATTGAAGGCGATGGAGAGCTTGTTGTTAAAAAGCGCAAGGGAAAAGTTACAGACTTGCTTGCACATCTTGGTGATGAAAAGCTAAAGGGAACGATAGCGATAGGACACACTCGCTGGGCTACTCACGGGCCACCTAACGACATAAATGCCCACCCTCATCGCGGCAGCTCAAGTCGGCTAGCTCTAATTCATAACGGAATTATTGAAAACTACATGGCCCTCAAAGAGGCATTAAATCATAGGGGGCATAGTTTATTAAGCGACACAGATTCCGAGGTTCTCGCTCATTTAATTGAAGAGGTTATGGTTACCTCTGACTTAGGTCTTTTTGACGCCGTAAGAGCAGCTCTGAGCCAGGTGGTGGGTGCTTATGCTATAGTCGTAATCGACAAAGAAAACCCTACCCGCCTAATTGCAGCTCGTAAATCAAGTCCTCTTGTCATAGGTGTTGGAGCAGACGGAGCTTTCTATGTTGCATCTGACGCCACCCCTATTATCAGCTTCACGAAAAACGTTGTATACCTCGAGGATGAAGAGGTTGCATGCCTAGACCTAGACTCGGGTCTCAGAATTAGAACTATCTCAAACGATAGCATTACGCCCGAGGTACACGCGCTAGAAATGGAGCTCGAATCCATAGAGAAGGCTGGTTACGATCACTTCATGCTCAAAGAAATCTTCGAGCAACCTAAATCCATTAGAGATTCTATTCGTGGCCGAATAAACCCCCAGCTCGGCGAGGTGAAAATGGCAGGGATAGATGACCACTGGGAGCACTGGGAAAATGCATCTCGTATTATCATCTTGGCGTGCGGAACCTCTTGGCATGCCGGGTTAGTTGCAGAATATCTCCTTGAAGAATATACCCGAATCCCGGTTGAAGTAGAGTACGCCTCAGAGTTCCGATACAGAAACCCCATCATTAGACCAGACGATGTAATAATAGCAATCTCTCAAAGTGGAGAAACCGCTGACACTCTCGCGGCTATTAAAACCGCCAAAGAAGCTGGTGCCCACGTATTCGGGGTTTGTAATGTCGTGGGGTCGAGCATCGCCCGCGAAACGGACAGTGGCGCTTACACTCATGCTGGACCTGAAATCGGTGTCGCTTCGACAAAGGCTTTCACATCACAGCTTGCAGTTCTTACGATGATGGCTTTGCATATAGGGCATAAAAAAGGGGGCCTTAAAACTGATCGATTTAACCGATTATTAGCCGAGCTGAGTAACATACCCGAGCTTGTAGAAAAAGTTCTTCAGCAGTCAGAATTAATTTATTCTATTGCAGAAAAATTTGCGAAAGCAGAAAACGCACTTTATCTCGGAAGAGGATACCAATTCCCTGTAGCACTAGAGGGAGCCTTAAAGCTGAAAGAAATCAGCTATATCCATGCCGAAGGATACCCAGCAGCGGAGATGAAGCATGGCCCTATCGCTCTAATCGACGACAACCTTCCGGTTATTTTCATAGCCCCAATGGATGAGGTGTATGAAAAGGTCGTAAGCAACATTCAAGAGGTGAAGGCTCGTGGCGGGAGGTTAATTGCTATCGTTACAGAGGGTGATAAGGAAGTGGCTCGTCTTGCTGACCATGTAATTGAAATACCCAAGTGCGATGATTCGCTCGCTCCTCTTTTAAGTGTGATTCCGTTACAGCTTCTCAGTTATAAAATAGCTGTCTTGCGCAATTGCAACGTCGATCAGCCTCGCAATCTAGCAAAGTCAGTAACAGTGGAGTAGCTTTAGAAGCCGTTTTGGTCTAAAAAACAGCTTTAACATACCATCTTACTAATAGTGAATTTCCATTCTCGTCTTCAATCATAGTTTTGACCTCTTTATGTTTTATGTCAAATAGGTAATGATATTCATTACCTACATCACTTATGACATTATATCTAAATAGACCATCTTCACCAGATACTTTTTCTTTTATATAATACGTGGATTTCATTTCAGATGTAGTGTGGACAAACATTGTTTCGTCCTCATTCATTTCAAATAAACAATTGTTTTCGAAAGGATCACAATCCATCTCCCACGCTTCAGTCACTTCATTCCAGGCACAATACTCTTTCAAGTTACAGCTTAAAAATGTTTGACCAAACAAAATAGTTGGCATAACAATCATTGATAATAAAATGGATTTTCTCATAATTAAAATTTTGTATTGTTCCTTGTTATAAAGTGTAATGTATTGCTTAATTGAGCTTTAATGATATAATCTTCAACTTTAATGATACAATTAATGACGCTGAGCTTTATATGTCAAATTAATTTTTCGATAACTATTCTGTCACAGTAAAGTAGCAGCCTGACGGGGTTGTTAAAGGAAAAAGTTCGTGATTATCCACAAATTCTGCTAGAAACGGCTGATGATTTACGTAATTGCATCTTGAAATACGAAACTAATTAATTAGGTCATGAAAAAACTGATGTTCTCTCTAGCGATTTTTTCGCTAGTATTCACAAGCGCTCAAGCGCAAAAGCAGTTGGGCGGTGAGCACAACATTGAGGTAAATCTTAATCCTCTTGGAGATTCTCCAATCGACGGAACCACACTGAAGTACCGTAACTTCTTAGATGATGATAAAGCTTTCCGTTTATCAATTACCGTAAATAGCACTAACGATTCGTACGCTTATTTTCAGGCAAACGAAGGCTCAGAAGATCTGGACGATGTCTTTCCTCAGTTGATGATGGAGTCGGGAACAACAGTTTTCGGAATTGCTCCTGGTTATGAAATTCACTTTAGTGGAACTGACAATCTAAGCCCATACATCGGATTTGAGGCTGGGTTTTTAATGAGAACTAGAAATGATCGTATTGAGTCATATGGACCCAACGACCAAGACAATGCCGGCCAACCAAATGCATATGTTATCTGGGATGTCACAAATAAGCAAACTCAGACTAACATTCAATTGAATTTATTGTTTGGTGCTGACTATTACTTCAATGACGCTATCTATGTAGGTTTTGAGGCAGGTATTGGATACCGTAAAACAACATTCGGAAACCATGCTGTTAGCACTTCCGATTTAACTGCTTTTAATATGGAATTCAATAACGCTCAAATATCGGGTGACTACGGAGCAGCTTTACTAGACAACTATGTTGGAGAGTTAGTCTTCGATGTATTAGACGCACAGCAAACAGGCGGTTCAGACAATAGTTTTATCGGAGGAGTGTTTGTTAATTATGATGATGATTCGCTATTTCCTAACTACGTGTCTGGGTCAGCTTTCGGAAACGTATTCAACGCTTCGTTGCGTTTTGGGTACCTCTTCGACTAGGTTAGAGATATAGTTTAGAATAAGCTTTTTGAAAGGCGTCCTACTTGGGCGCCTTTCTTCGTTTATTAGCAATATGAAAGATGCGTTTGAACTGACAATGAATTGGGAAGGCAAAAGTTTTCCCATAGATTTAAGTCAGATAATCGATCTAAGTCTTCCACTCCGCGACGAGAAGAAAGGCCTGGGTACTAGCGCGTGGTATGTGGGGCGGCCTAGATTCGAGCCCGTTGAAGGAGATGGGTTTATAGGCAGCGTCGCACAAGGTGGAGCGGTAAATTTCACTAATGTGTTTTTCAATCCACACGGGCACGGAACTCATACAGAATGTTTGGGACACATAACGCCTGAAGCGGAATCTATTGATGCCGTGGTGAGAGATAGCAAGGGGTTTGCGTCTTTGATGCCGTGCCTTGTTCATACTGTTAGCCCGGAAAGTCGCGATGGTGATTTCGTAATTTCAATAGCAAATCTGCCTGAGATGACAGAGCTTCCGCCAGCTTTAGTGATCAGGACTTTGCCTAATGAGAAAGAGAAGAAATATCGCAAATGGGATAACACTAACCCTCCGTACTTAGATCCTGATTTTACCCGCGAGCTCGTCAACAGAGGTGTGGAACATTTGCTTATCGATCTCCCGTCTGTAGATAAAGAGGTGGATGGAGGGAAGTTGTTGAGCCACAGAGTGTTTTTCGGGGTGCCTAGCGCCCCTAGAAGGTCGGCGTCTATTACTGAATTCGTGTACGTCCCTAGCGGCTCTCCCGACGGCTTATATGCCCTCAATCTACAGATAGCGCCATTCGACCTAGACGCATCGCCTAGTAGGCCCGTGTTATTTCCACTTCGGGACTCTAACCGTAAAGGTTGAGCCATCCTGTGGGACTGACACCACGCTGACTTCTCCTGAGGCCTGCTCAATAATCTTCTTCACCATTGCTAGTCCTAGTCCTTGACCATGGGTTTTAGTTGTGAAGTGTGGCTCGAAGATTCTGTTGAGCTTTTCTTCCGGTATTCCTACTCCGAAATCTCTAACCTCTACCACTCCATACTCTCCGTCTTCAAAAACTTTAACGTGAATAGCCTGAGCATTTTCTTCGTGAGAAGAGGCGTCAATTGCGTTTGAAATGAGGTTGTTGAAGACCCTTACAAGTCGAGAACTGTCTCCTTTAACAGAGACCTCTTCTGAAGATAATGTGATCATTCTATTATCATACAGCCCGATTGATGTTTTTACTGCCGAGAGTAGCGATACTTTCTCAAGCTGGGGTTTTCTGACTTCGGCAAGTAGGGCGAAGTCTGAGGCTATGCCGGAAAGGATATCGATTTGGTCTATAGCAGTAATAGAGAATTTATTCAAGCGTTCCGAGAAGTCAGGCGCGTCATCATTCCAAGATTTTTCTAACTGCTGAATCCCTAAGCGAAGTGGTGTTAGCGGGTTTTTGATCTCGTGCGCAACCTGCTGTGCCATCTCTTTCCACGCACCTTCTCTTTCAAATTTAGCTCTTTCCTCTATGCTAACCCTTAGCTTTTCTAACAGCTTATTATATTGAATAACTAGCTCACCTATCTCGTCCTTCCATTTATAGTCAATAGGCTTTGTGGTTTTAAGCGGATCTACTTCTGCCATTTCCTCTCTTAGGATTTTAAGTGGGCGGGTAATGGATTGAATTATAAAGTAGCCTATGAGCATTGCCCCTAGTAGAAGGGCGAAGTAAACCGGAAGTAGTCTTCTTAAAAAACTTATCAGTGCCCCTTCGTCTAATTTTCTAGGATTATATGATGCTCTTGCAATAAGAAGCGGTTCGTTCTCAATGTTTTTTACAACCCACATAACCTCTTTGGCGATAAGATTGTCGTTATCGTGGAGAACGATCCTGCCGGTACTTTCCCTTAATCCCGTTAGTGTGTGCTGGGTTAGCAATAGCGTAGGTTGAGATGCCGCGTCTGTAAAGGCCGCTGAAGAAATAATTAACCCTCCGTCAGGGTTATATAAGCTGAAAACGAGATGGTGTACGTCTGCCAATTCGCAGATGTGGTCTGTGAAAACAATTGAAACGCTGTCAGCGCTAAGCATGCCGCCATGTCTAGCAAGAACATAGTCCAAACTTCTGCTTAACGCGGCTTCCTTCCTCTCCAGTCTTTGGTTGTTGTACTCTATTTCTTGGTTTTGGGCGTGGAAATATGCTACCACTCCTGTTGAGGCTAAAGCCAAAAGCACCACGGCCATCATCCCTAAGAATATGCGCAATTTTAAACCCATGGTTCAAGCTACATACTAAAAGCGGGCCAAAAAAGTAAATTGAGGATTAACCTCTTATCCATCTAGAGCCTCAGAACCAGCAACGATCTCGAGAATCTCTGTTGTGATAGATGCCTGACGAGCCTTGTTGTAGGAAATCTTCAGGTCCTGGAGCAGGTCTCCTGCGTTTTCAGTAGCAGAATGCATCGCTGTCATCCTGGCTCCGTTCTCAGCGGCATTGCTGTCTAAAAGGGCTTTATAGAGCTGTGTTTTTAAGGCGCTTGGTAGAATTATTTCTATTATCTCCTCTTTATTAGGTTCGAATATGTAGTCCGTCAGATTGGCTGTAGACTCCTCGATAGATTCGTCTGGCAACAATGGAAGGAATGCTTCGAGGGTGGGTATCTGTACGGCGGCATTCTTAAACCTACCGTATGTAACCTCAACCGAATCCCATTTCTTTGAAACAAAACCGTCCATAACGATCTGAGCAATGTCTGATGCGTTATCGAAGTTAAGTTCTGAAAAGATCATAAACGTGTTTTCCGAAAAACCCTCCGGCGCTCTTGACGGCTCCTTTGAAAAGGCGTCTTTAGCTTTCTTACCTAGGGGCAGAACTAGAACAGATGCTCCATTCGCCTCGTGATGCTCAATAGCTTTTCTTGCTAGTTTAATACTGTTGTTGTTAAATGCTCCACAAAGACCTCTGTCAGAAGTAATAACAACTATTAGGGCTGTTCTTACGTCTCGCTTGTCTGAGAACACACCGTCTGAAGAATCTAAGGTTGCACTAACATTAGCGAGAATGGTCTGGATCTTTTCTGCATAAGGGCGCATACGAGTAATTGCGTCTTGCGCGCGACGTAGTTTAGCCGCAGCCACCATTTTCATGGCAGACGTAATCTGCATCGTGTTCTGTACAGAAACGATACGCTCTCTTACTTCTTTTAGTCCTCCAGCCATGGCTAATTCAGATTAATATTATGCGTAACGCGCTGTCATCTCAATTGCAGCAGCTTCCAGTACGCTAGTCTGCGCATCTGTGTATTTGCCGTTTTTAAGATCTGTTAACGTGTCTGCGTGCTTTGCTCTCAAGTAGTCAAGGAATTCAGCCTCAAACTCTCTAACCTTATTTACGGGAACCTTCTTCAAAAGGTCTTTAGTACCACAGTAAACGATAGCTACCTGTTCTTCAACTGGTAGTGGAGAGTGTTGGCCTTGCTTTAGAATTTCAACGTTACGTGCACCCTTATCTAGTATTGCTTTCGTAGCGTCATCAAGGTCTGAACCGAATTTTGAGAATGCCTCAAGTTCACGATACTGGGCTTGGTCAAGTTTCAAAGTACCAGCAACTTTCTTCATAGACTTAATCTGAGCAGAACCTCCTACGCGACTTACTGAAATACCTACGTTAATCGCAGGTCGAATTCCAGAGAGGAATAGGTTAGATTCAAGGAAGATTTGGCCGTCTGTGATAGAAATTACATTCGTTGGAATGTATGCACTTACGTCACCTGCTTGTGTTTCAATAATAGGAAGAGCTGTTAATGAACCGCCTCCTTTTACGATAGGCTTCAAAGAGTCTGGCAGGTCGTTCATGTTCCTAGCTATGCTATCCTCGTTAATCACTTTAGCGGCACGCTCAAGTAGACGAGAGTGTAGGTAGAAAACATCTCCTGGGTAAGCCTCACGGCCCGGAGGACGACGAAGTAATAAACTTACCTCACGGTATGCAACAGCTTGCTTTGAAAGATCATCATATACAACTAGAGCAGGACGACCTGTATCTCTAAAGAATTCTCCTACAGCTGCTCCTGTGAATGGTGCATAGAACTGTAGTGGAGCTGGGTCAGAAGCGGTAGCCGCAACGATAACAGTGTATGCCATGGCTCCTGCTTCCTCAAGCATTTGAAGGATCCCCGCAACTGTTGAGCCTTTTTGGCCTATCGCAACATAAATACAAAAAACTGGTTCGCCAGCATCATAAAATTCCTTCTGGTTGATAATCGCGTCGAGAGCAACTGTTGACTTACCTGTCTGACGGTCACCAATGATTAATTCACGCTGACCTCTTCCGATTGGAATCATCGCGTCAATAGCTTTAATTCCAGTTTGAAGAGGTTCTGAAACAGGTTGACGGAAAATAACGCCCGGAGCTTTACGCTCGATAGGCATATCAAATAGCTCGCCAGTGATAGGTCCCTTGCCGTCGATAGGCTCTCCAAGGGTGTTGATTACACGACCCAGTAGGCCTTCGCCGGCTTTGATCGATGCAATCTTACCTGTTCTCTTTACAGAACTTCCTTCTTTAAGGTCTTTAGATGGCTCGAGCAGTACAGCTCCAACATTATCTTCTTCAAGGTTTAATACAATGCCACGTATTCCGTTGTCGAACTCGATGAGCTCTCCAGATTGTACGTTGCTTAGTCCATAAATGCGGGCAATTCCGTCA
>CAWVZZ010000020.1:0-17213 GCA_963934745.1 uncultured Flavobacteriales bacterium
TAACCAGCTGAGCTACCAAGTCATATTCCCCTTCTTTAAGGGGGGGCAAAGATAGTTACAATTTTTATTTACCAAACAAGTTTGTTTCAAATAATTTATGTTTTCTAATCCCTACCTATAGTTCGTTATCTTGCGTGTTCATTACCTGCCATATGAAAAAACTATTATCTGTATTATTTATCCTTTCAGCGTTTGCATATTCGTCTAACGCGCAGAGCGATTTACCCGGACAAAGCATTGTTGACTCAGTATTCCAGCCTAACGAACTAGACACAGAAGAGAACTTAAATAAATGTTGCTTTGCTGCCTATGGTTGGCATATAGCTCCTAAAGTAAAGTCAGTAGATTCGCCGATACCATTGAGTTTAGTCGATGGTGACATCGCTTTTACACTTTTGTCGAAAGGAATTGTACCGCTTTACGATGAGCAGTTTTTTCTGTTAGAAGATGGTAGGATAGTGGTTGTGTCTTCGATCTTAACATTTGAAAAACGTCTTTTCAGATTTTCTATTAATGCTAACTCATTAAATCGTTAATCATGAAGAAGTCTATTTTTCTGCTAGCTGTTTCTGCTCTTTTCGTGATTTCTTCGCAGGCCCAGGAAATCAGTATCGCTTCTACAGATAGCTACACTGCTTGTGAAGGAGCTATCGTGGATTCAGGTTTAAGTGCCGGTGATTATGGTGCGAATGAAAACCAAACCATAACATGGTGTCCCGAAGCACCAGAAACTGTGCTGAATCTGTATTGGGTGGTATTTGAACTCGATGCAGCTTCAACGATAACTATTTATGATGGCGATGATAATACGGCACCAGTTGTAGGGACTTATTCTGGAGACGAATTGCAGGGCGAAGATATTTTCTCAGGTGCGACAAACGCTTCTGGTTGTATGACTATAGAGTTCGTTTCTGGTGCCGGAAGTTCAGGAAACTTCGGTGCATATGCTTCTTGTGGATATCCGTGTGATAGACCTTTTGCAATCGTAAACCCTTCGGAACAGCAGCCAATGCTTGCGTGTCTTAATGAACCAGTTTATCTAGAGTCGTTATCTTCTACAGTAGCCGATGGCCAAAACATTGTGAGTTGGGTATGGGACCTAGGAGATGGCACCACTGATAATACCTCAGGAGCCATAGTAAATCATGCCTATACTCAGCCAGGTTTATACGTTATGAATCTTCAATTAACCGATGATAACGACTGCCAAAACAACAACGTCCTCGATTATCAGATCTTAGTTTCTACTGATCCTAATTTCGCTGGCACATCAACTAACGAAACTATATGTGTAGGTGATGAGCTTGATTTAATCGGTATGATTGAAGGTGTTTTATACACAGCTGAACCCTCTGTTGATTTCGGAGGGGGCCTCTTCATTCCAGACGATCAAGGAGCTTGTTTCTCAAGTGAGTTAACATTCACGAGCTTCTATGCCGGCGCAATTGTAATGGATGCAAATGCTGACATCATAAATGCATTCATTAACTTTGAGCACAGTTACATGGGGGACTTAACCATCACCTTTACTTGTCCTAGCGGCCAAAGCATACTAGTTCACCAGCAGGGTGGAGGTCAGACTTTCTTAGGAGTCCCTATTGATGATGATTTTACTGATACTCCTGGAGTAGGTTGGGATTATTTTTGGGAGCCTCTAGCTACTAATGGAACATGGGCTGAGAATGCGCAAGCTACACTGCCTTCCGGTTCTTACGAGAGTTTTCAGCCCTTCACTAATTTGAATGGCTGTCCATTGAATGGCACTTGGGAGGTAGAGGTATGTGACCTTTGGGGGTCAGATAACGGGTTTATTTTTGACTGGTCTTTAGAATTCGCTCCTTATCTATATCCAGAAGCGGTATCATTCACGCCGACTTTCGGTGATGACTGTGATTCAACGCAGTGGAATGGTCCTTCAATAGTTGATAATGGTGCTGATTGTAGTAATGTCACGATTTCACCCACAAACATGGGGGTTGAGACCTATACTTTTACTGGGATAAACGATTTCGGTTGTTTATATGAGCAGTCACATGAAGTAACGGTAGTAGGAGTTCTGCCTGCTATTTTTTCTGCCTCAACTCAGTTCTGCGGATCAAGCGTTCTATTAGAAGTTGATCTAGGTGATGTTGACCCTGGTGATTGTTCTTTTCTTTGGACGTGGGAGCAGTTTGGGGATGTTGAAATATTGAACGACGACATAACTAACGATTCTTTAACGATCACGGACTTAGAGATTACTTCAGACTTCACGGTATCAGTTTCTTATGATGTGCCAGGGGGTTCGGATTTGACCTGTGTAAATGATGTAAGCATAAGAGTGGAAACATGTGAGATTACAATACCAAATGTGTTTACACCCGATAATAATGGTGAGAATGATAGGTGGATAGTAGGAGGGTTAGCTGGATTTAATAATAGTAAAGTTCAGATCTTCAACCGTTGGGGTGAATTAGTGTTTTCTGATTTAGACTTCGGTACGTCTGCTGGGTGGGATCCTGGAGAGGACGGAATATCTGAAGGTGTGTATTACTACATTCTCGAAATCAATAGACTTCAAGGCGACGTCATCGTTACAGATGAAGAATACCCAGACCCTAGTAATCCTTTCATTGATTCCAATGATGGGCCAGTAACACGTACGGGGACGATTACAGTATTCAGAGACAATTAACCGCCTGCTACCTCTTCGTTGATTACTGACTGAGTTACAGGAGTCCATTCTTCAAGAGGGAACACTTCAGAGATTTTCTGGTAAACAACAGATGGTATTAGATAGCCTGTGTTAAGTGAGTTCATATGGGCTGTTACTTTCTTAAACGCGTCCTGAACATCAGCAGAAGAGACTAGTAAAAATTGGTTAGCGTCTTTTTCTACTCCCTTAGATTCGTCAACCGTCGTAAGCGACACCTTCACCTTAAACCATTTATCGCATTCAGCGAAACGTATCACCTCTAAGAGGTTTGTTTTAGTGATATGTGAAATCTCAAAAGGTCTTATGCCCTCGGCCTCTAGTATTTCAACCATTCTCGTCTCAGCTTCCGTGTAGGTATAAGCATCTAGCACGAACTGCTCTGTTTTCTTTGCTTCTGACCCTTCACTGTCAGCTTTCATATAGCTGACTTTACAATTAAACCAATGCTTTTTCATGTGCCGAAGTTAGGTAGCTTATCCACACTTTAGGTGGGAACAAATCATGAAAATTCTTCACAATTTATTCAATCTCTCAGAGTATCTTTATATAGTGAAAAGGGAAGATCTATATCGTCATAAAGGCATGAGAAAAAAACTCGTAAATGAATTGCGAGAGTCTGGGATTTATGACGAATGTGTCCTCGACGCTATAATGAATGTGCCTCGGCATTTCTTTATTGACTCAACTTTCGAACAATATGCATACACTAATAAGGCGTTTCCTATTGCTGCAAACCAAACAATCTCGCAGCCCCAAACCGTCGCTCGCCAATCCGAGCTCCTCAATTGTAAACGTGGAGATAAAGTCCTAGAGATAGGAACAGGTTCGGGTTTTCAGTGTGCTGTATTGTGCAGCATGGGCTTTAAGGTTCATTCCATTGAGAGGCAGAAAGAGCTTTTCGATACAGCTGGTCCCTTACTAAGGTCTATTGGGTATAAACCTAACCTATATTATGGTGATGGATATAAGGGGAAAGATGTTTTTGCTCCCTTTGACGGAATCATAGTTACATGTGGTGCTCCCGAAGTGCCACGAGCCTTACTGTCACAGCTCGCTATCGGAGCTAGATTAGTTATTCCCGTGGGGTCGGGGGATAAACAGAGAATGCTTACTATAGACAGAATAGGCAAGAAGGAGTACAACCAAAAAGATCATGGGAATGCTGCTTTTGTGCCCATGCTAGAATCTAGAGCTAGAGATTAAAGTTTCTTAAAGTATAGACTCAATTACGCCTTTACCCTCTCTGATTACTTCAGGAACACCAGATGTACAATCAATTACTGTTGAAGCATATAGTTCCCCGAATCCTCCATTTACTACAGCATCTATGGCATGCCCATGTCTTTCATCTATTAGTTCCGGGTCAGTAGTATACTCTAGAACATCGTCTTCATCGTGCACAGATGATACAACGAGTGGTTTTCCAAGTTCGTTAATAATAGCTAGTGCTACAGAATTGTCAGGCACTCTAATTCCTATTGTTTTCTTCGTGCTCCGATATAGTTTAGGGACATTACCACCAGCTTGTAAGATGAAAGTAAACGGACCTGGTAGTGCTCTCTTCATGAGTTTGAAGATTTCATTTGGGACAGGTCTTGTGTATTGACTCAGGTCACTTAAGTCAGCACATAGTAAAGAGAAGTGAGCCTTGTTAGGTCTCAGCTTTTTAAGACGAGCAATCCTGTCGAAACCTTTGCTGCTGCCGAGAACACATGCGAAGCTATACACCGTATCTGTGGGTATGACGATTACTCCGTCCTTATTGAGGATAGAGACAGCTTCCCTAACTTCTTTGGGGTTGGGATTGTCTTGATGTATGCGTAAAATCAAGTTTACTATTTGCCTTGGGCTTTTGCGTGATCAGCAAGGAACTGTTGTAGGCCTATGTCGGTGAGCGGGTGCTTTAGAAGCCCTAAAATTGTACTTAATGGCCCAGTCATAACATCTGCGCCAATTCGTGCACAGTCGATTACATGCATACTATGTCTTACACTAGCAGCTAGAATTTCTGTGCTAAATTCATAGTTGTCAAAAATCTCACGTATGGTTTCAATAAGCTCAACTCCATCAGCACTAATATCATCCAACCTTCCGATAAACGGACTTACATAGGTTGCACCAGCTTTAGCTGCCAGTAAAGCTTGACCAGCTGAGAAAATCAGAGTGCAATTAGTTCTTATTCCCTGAGATGTAAAGTAACTAATAGCTCTAATTCCGTCCTTAATCATAGGGATTTTTACTACTATGTTAGGGTGTAGTGCAGCTAAAACTTCACCTTCTCTGATCATTCCTTCATAATCAGTAGCGATCACTTCAGCACTAACGTCACCATCAACTATCTCACAGATAGCCTTATAGTGGTTTAATACCGCTTCGGTGCCAGAAATACCCTCCTTAGCCATTAATGATGGATTTGTTGTGACTCCATCGAGGATGCCGAATTCAGCGGCTTCGCGAATTTGGTCTAAGTTAGCTGTGTCAATGAAAAACTTCATGTTATGAAATAAAAATGTTATGGTTTTGCAATCAAGTACAAAATTAACCATCTTACGGTCATGTTGTCTAATGAAGAGAAGAGAGAAATTCAAAAACGTATCAACAAAAAGATTGAGGGGATTGATGAGCGTATTTTAGAGTATAGGGAGCTCACTAAACCCATACCTCCATCCGTCGCTATAGGTAGGATAAGCAGGATGGACGCGATAAATAATAAGAGCGTAAATGAAGCTGCATTGCGACAATTAGAGAAGCAGAGGCTGGGTCTAGATCAAGCTTTAATTCGTTTGTCAAATGATAAGTTCGGTAGATGTGTCCGTTGTGGGAAAAAAATTCCGGTGGCGAGGATACTTTTGATGCCCGGAGCTACAAGCTGCGTGAGGTGTTAATCTCTACCTTTACAGTCGTGATAAAATCAAATTTTAATTTAGTTATGTTTTTCGGGTTACTCATGCTCGGCGTAACAAGTTGTAATCTTTGGAATGACGAGCCTGGAATACCTCACCAAGTGTTAGTCCCCGAGTTTAATTTAACCACAACAGAGGGGCAGGGTACTAGTGCGAATAACATTTCAGAATTATGGGTTTACGGTGAATCAGACGTTTTAGGCGTTTTCCCTTTGCCGGCTAATATTCCAGTTCTGCAGGGTGAAGAGGGTGAGCCTATATCTATCAGATTGCTCGCAGGCATCAGAGCTAATGGTATTTCTGCCACTAGAAAACCCTATCCATTTTACAAGTCATTAGACCTGGATTTTCCATTTATAGCTGGAGCAACCACTCCCGTCGAGTTTAATGCTTCTTATACAGACAATTCCGAATTTATATTGGCAGAAAACTTTGAGTCGGCAAATAGATTTCAAGCCTCATCAACATCTACGGCTTCAGTTGTTAGGACTACGGATCCCGCATTAGTTTTTGAAGGTTCTGCTTCGGGGATGATAGTTTTATCGGACTCACTAGCTCATGTAACATCTACTACCCAGGAGCAGCTTTATGATTTACACAAAGACGGCCCTATTTGGTTAGAGTTTAATTATCGCTGTAACAATTCTTTTGCTGTTGGTTTATCTGTTATAGGAGGGTCAAACGTTCAGCGCACCCCTATTATCGTTCTTAATCCTTCTGGTGATGAATGGAAAAAAATGTATTTGGACTTAGGGCCTTTAGTATTGTCAACTCCCGATGCATATGGTTATGAGTTAACTCTAGATGCCATTATTGATATAAATAATGATACCGGCCTCATTTTAGTAGATAATTTTAAGATTGTACATTTCGAATGAATGTTGGAAAACGCGCGGATAAACGCATCCCCTGGGTATATGCTTTTTCTGATGCCATCTCAGCCTTTACAGCGTGGTCATTATTATATGCTTATCGTAAGGTAGAAATAGAACAAGTATGGGAGGGTTATACCCAGAATTGGGATTATGAGAATAATTATGTTCTAGGTGTTATTTCTATCGTTCTTTTTTGGGTGGGACTTTATGCTGTCTTAGGCATGTATTCTGAGCCTAGGAGGAGGCACAGGGCTTTGGAGGTTGTTCAGGTTTTCAGGGCGACAGCTGTAGGTTCGGTTGTTATCTTCTTCTTATTGTTATTAGATGATGTGATTATTAGTTATGATCAATATTATTCTTCATTCGGCGTGTTAGTGATCTCACATGCGACTCTCACACTTTTCGGAAGATTAGTAATTGTGTCTAATACACTTAGAAAAATAAGAAATGGGGTATGGTCATTTAGGACTTTAGTGTTAGGAGGGGCTGAAGCCGCGGAGCTGTTTATTAGAGAATTAAAAAGTGAGGCTCTTTCTTCTGGCTTTCAACTTGTGGGCTTTCTTCAGGTAAATGATGCCTCTCCTTTAATATCAACTCAACTTAAAAGATTAGGTGGGGTTGATGATCTAGATGAAATTATTGAGTCAGAGAGCATAGAGGATGTGATAGTCGCTGTGGAGCCCTCTGATAGAGAGAAGACTATAGGTTTGCTTGTTAGACTTGAAGGGAGAGGGGTGAATGTGAAAGTAGTTCCTGGATTGTACGACTTACTTAGTGGAAATGTTAGAAGTGGCTCGGTTTACGGAATTCCATTAGTCCAAGTCGATAGACTTATTATGCCTCATTGGCAAAGAGTCGTTAAGCGAGCTTTTGATCTTACTGCGTCATTATTTGCATTGTTACTATTATCACCCCTTTATTTATTTCTTTCCATTGCTGTAAAGTTTTCTTCTAAAGGTCCGGTGTTTTATAAGCAGGAGAGGGTAGGGAGGTACGGGGTTCCATTTAAAATCGTGAAGTTTAGAACTATGCGCATTGATGCAGAAGAGGGTACTCCCCAGCTGAGTTCTACAAATGACCCGAGGATCACTTCTTCTGGAAGTTGGATGAGAAAACTCCGCCTTGATGAGTTGCCACAGTTTGTGAATGTTTTATTAGGTGAGATGTCACTCGTAGGCCCTAGGCCAGAACGTCAATATTTCATCGATAAGATTAAGGAGCAAGCTCCGCACTATACACATTTGCAAAAAGTGAGGCCTGGGATAACTTCCTGGGGTCAAGTAAAGTATGGCTACGCTGAGAACTTACCTCAAATGCTACAGAGATTAAGATTTGATGTTATGTACATCGAAAACATGTCTCTTGCTTTAGACTTCAAAATTCTTGCGTACACAGTGGTTACCGTACTTAAAGGTTCGGGTAAATGAAGATAATTTGTATAGGTAGAAATTATTCCGATCATGCTGAAGAGCTAGGAAATGCCGTGCCGGAGGAACCACTGTTTTTCCTAAAACCAGACAGTGCCATTTTACCTAAAAGACACGCTTTTTATATTCCCGAGTGGACTGATTGTGTACACTACGAAGTAGAGCTTATCGTTAAGATTAATCGTCTAGGTAAAGCTGTCGCACATAAATATGCAAATAGATATTATGCTGAAGTAGGTTTAGGTATTGACTTCACAGCTCGGGATATTCAGACGGTTCTGAAATCTGACGGTCACCCTTGGGAGAAGTCAAAAGCCTTCGATAATTCAGCTATTGTTTCTGAATTTTTTATCGCCCTATCAGAATTAGGAGGGGATGTTCAGAATTTAAATTTTAAACTTTTCTTAAATGATGAATTAGTTCAGTCCACAACAACTTCCCGAATGATACATTCTGTAGATGAATTAATTGTATATGTGTCTAAGTTCATGACGATTAAGACAGGAGATTTGATTTTCACGGGTACTCCAGCTGGTGTGGGAGCAGTAGTTGCAGGAGATGTCCTCACTGGATTGTTAGAAGAAAAGCAGATGTTTAGCGTTAAAATTAAGTAATCCTAGAGTACTCTTGTATTCAAGAAAGAGATAGATGCATTTGATTTTTGTTGGATTTATGGGAAGTGGGAAAACTACTTTAGGTAAGCGCATTGCTGAGAAGATGGGTAGACCATTCATTGATATGGATGTACGCTTAGAAGATCAATTCGGCTGTACTATAAGCTCTTTTGTGGAGGAGTTCGGTATGGATGCTTTCAGGGACGAAGAGGATGAGCTGCTCAGAAATATTATGAGAGAGAGAGAGTCTGTTATTGCTACAGGCGGAGGTACCCCATGTGCAAAGGGAGCTATGGAGTGGATGAGGCAGCACGGTGTTGTAGTCCATCTCTCGGTATCGCCAAAGGTGCTAGCTTCTAGATTAGCCGGTAAGTGCGAAAACAGACCATTACTTGCTGATGTGAAGCCGAAAAATCTGGAAAGAACGATAGGAATGCAGCTACTAGTTAGAACTTCCTGTTATGGAGGAGCTAATACGAAATGGGAAGATGTAGAGTACAATGACGAGTTGATAGACTCGAAACTAGAGTCACTAGGCTGGAGGTTGAGGGAGGCCTTATAGGTCTAGGTAAACTTCGTCTTTACTGTTGTCAGCAGAGTTTAGGTTCACAGAGATATGTTGGTTTAGGTGAGTCGATAGGGATAAGCCACAATAATCAGCTCTTACGGGAAATGATCTATGAATTCTGTCAACTAAAATAGCTGTGTATATCCCCTTAGGGTTGAATTCAAGAACGTGTTTTACTGCGTGAATCAATGTCCTTCCAGAGTTCAACACATCATCAATAACTATTACAGTCTTACCAGTTAATGACGATTCTTCAAATGAACTCTTAATTTCTGAATCTAAAGGCTTTTTCTTATTCAATTTAATTGATTCAAGCCTAACCGGCATCTTCCCGATTTTATTTAATATTGCCTCAAGTCTTTTAGCTACTTCAATCCCGTTGCCGTCTACTCCTAGTAGAACCAGCTCCTTTTCATTATAATGAACCTCAAGAAGTTGTCTTGCCATTCTCTCAAGTTTTCGCTTGATTTGCCCGCTGTCTAAAATTTTACTTCTCTTCATTTGAGGTCTATTATACGGGTGAATCCTTTAATTCTCTCGAACAATGATACGGCTTCCACATGAGCTGTGTGTGGGAATTGGTCAACTAACTTAAACTTAATAAACCTATATCCATTCTCGGCTAAAGTTGCAATGTCTCTCGCTTGAGTAGCCGGGTTACAAGAAACGTACACCAATCTGTCAGCCTGAAGTCTAATTACTTTCCTCAATGTTTTAGGTGATATACCCGCCCTTGGAGGATCCATAACTAATGTCCTAATCTTCCCCTTGTATTCTGGGTACTCCAGCAAAAATTTACCTACGTCGGCTGCATAGAATGTAATGTTTTTAGCACCATTGTTTTTAGCACTTATTCGAGCGTCTTGAATAGCTGATTCCACAATATCAACTCCTATAACTGGACCTTCATGATTTTGGGCCAAAAGTTGAGAGATAGTCCCCGTGCCACAAAAAAGATCCAACACGACAGAGTTTTTATCTCCTAAATCCGAATCAATCGCCATGGATAAGACTTCTGCATATAGTCTTTCAGCACAAAGTGGATTTGTTTGAAAAAAGCTACTCAGGCTTATGTCAAATTTAAGTCCATGCAGTACCTCAGTAATTCTATCTACTCCTGAGACTAGTTTACTGCTTCCAGATCTAGCTTCCACTCTCTCTCCTATGTCGTCATTTATGGTATGAATCACACCAGCCACTCTCTCTCCCCACAAGCCTTCTATAAAGTGAGAGAATTCTGTTGCTTCGAAACGTCCTTCTCCCCCTGATGTGGTAACCAAATTCACGAGCATGGTGTTTTCGGCAAAACTTCTTCTAATGACCAGAAATCTATAAAACCCCTTCCGCTGAGGTGGGTGCCATGCTGGCAGTCCAGTGTTTTCACACCACTCACGGATTTTAATTATATCATCCTCAATTTCCTTGTCAAATAACCCAGAATCAGCGTCTAAGTTCTCTACAGCCCACCATGTCCCTCTATGTTTAAACCCTAAGGAGAACTCATCAACCTTTTCGTTGGTGGCCAAGTCATGCCCTATAGCCGAGAAACTATACTCCATCTTGTTTCTGTAATGCCAGCAACTAGGTGATCCCACCATCCCCTCATAGAGTTCTTCTGCATTTTCGATCCCGCCTATTCTCTTGTATAAGTCTATAGTTGTTTCCTCTTTAAGTCTATGTTGAATAGCCTGCGGAAAATTAGCATATGGTGCCCCTGGGATGTTTTGGTATGGGATGTCTAATTCGTCAGGCGACTTTTCGATGATGTCTCTAAGGCGACACTCGGCATATCTATTCTTACACTTTATCACCTGAGCACTTACTTTTTGGCCTGGAAAAGTATTCTGAACGAATACAGTAAAATCTCCTTTTTCTGTAGGAATTTTTGCTACGCCCTTGCCTCCAAAAGCTAACCCAGTGATAGTTATCTCTAAAACTTCACCTTTACGAAACATTCTTTGTTTTGCCATATCGACTACAAATGTAAAGCGCGTTTTGTGTGTATACGGCTACATTTGCAATATGTTCTTGCCTCGAATGAATTCAGTCATTATTTCGATAATAATTTTATTATCTGTTTCTGATCTTTATAGCCAGGATGAGTGGTCTGTTTCTACATTTAATATTAGATATGACAACCCTAGTGACCCTCTAAGTTGGGACGATAGGAAGCAAGCAGTTGTAAGGGAGATAGCTTATTTTGACATCGTAGGATTGCAGGAGGTGTTACCTCATCAGCTTGATTATATAGAGAACTCCATTCCTTTAAATTCATCATATTCAGTTACACGGTTTGGAAATGAAGAAGGTGAGGCCTGTCCGATACTTTGGAAAACGGTTGCATATGATTTGCTTCATTCAGAAACCAGGTGGCTTTCAGAAGAATGGAATGTAGTTGGTTCTTTAGGCTGGGATGCCTCTTTGCCTAGAATTGTCTCTATGGTTCTGTTGCACCATATCGAAACCGGAAAAGTTATTAGGGTTATTAATACCCATTGGTCTCACACGGGTGAAGAAGCTAGACTTGCTTCAGCCTCATTGTTACGAGGTTGGTGCATGAGGGGAGAGGCAGACGCAGTTGTATTGATGGGAGATTTTAATGCTGAGTCAGATTCACAAGAAATTCAGTTACTTGTTCAAGGGAATTTAATGGACACCTATTCTAATGCTTCTTCACGGTGTAGGAAGCAATTCGGTACTTTCACAGGGTTTGATCCGGCAGGATTTTCAGGCCCTAGAATAGATTATATTTTTGTCGATGGCGCAAGTGTGTTGTGGACTTGTGCCGTAGAAAATATCGTACACGGTTTTTATATTTCCGACCACCTCCCAGTACAGGTGTCTTTAAGTTGGTGACGACGTAACTTTTACAAAACTCATTAAGTGATGAAAATAGCTATTATTAATGGTCCTAACTTGAATATGCTTGGTGTACGTGAGCCAGAACTTTATGGGGTAGATTCTCTTGAAGAGTTATTAGCAACATTGAGAAGTGAGTTCTCACGTAATGAAATTATAGATTTCCAATCTAATGATGAAGGATCATTGATAGATGCTGTACAGAGTTTAGGTATGAGCTGTGATGCAGTCATTATCAATCCAGGTGGCTATTCTCACACCTCTGTTGCGATAAGAGATGCGATTACTTCAATTAAGGCTCCCGTGATAGAAGTGCACATATCTAACATTCATTCACGCGAAGAATTCAGGCACACTACTATCACAGGAGGGGCTTGTATAGCTGTTATTTCTGGTTTAGGATTAAGAGGTTATTCCGTAGCAGTATCTCATTTTCTAAAGAGCTAAGATTAAGCACTGATGTGTTGATCTCTCTTCCCCGAATGTCATAAATAGTGTTGAGTTTTCGCATGGTGCAATGATGACCATGAGACTCATACGCGTAACGGAAAGTTTATAAGTGTCGTCGTTGAGTTTACGAACGCAAGAAATTCGCGACGCCTTTATTCAAAACGTTAGCTAATTGCAATGCATCGGAGTGCTTCAGTTGCTTGCCGAGGACGTAGGATTTGCCGTTGAAGTCAAAGTGTATCTTGTCGCCACCGATTATCCAAAAGCTTTGGTCTAATTGCTGCATAAAAGACTTAATAGGGATATCGTAAGCAGAAAATTGACCTACTTTTTTCAGAGCGAAATATCTATCCTTTCCCTTAGTCTTGAAGGCATTCTTTATGAGAAGACGTCCTGGTGAAATTTTAATAATCTCGCGACCCATGCGTCTCCAAAGGGCGACTTTAGTAATTCGAACCATGAAGAATCCCCAGAATATCAGTCCGATGAGGAAAAACGTCCTTTCATCTCCTGGGTAAGTCCATGCACCATAACCGAAGAGGCAGCCTAAGCCTGTCCAGGCACCTATCCATAACTCAAGAGATAGCTGCTGAGAGAAGGGGATGGATTGGGTAATTACGATTGTAATAGCGTCTCTATGCTCCTCAATCGAGATTCGTTTGCCTATAGTTTTAATAGCCATTATTTAATCAGCTTCCAATACAAGTCTAGATACTGGGGTAGAATTAATTCTATGTTAAAGTTTTCCGATCTCTTTAAAGCGCCGGCCTTAAACGCCGTTATACTCTCTGGTGTATTAAGGATTTGTAATAGGTCGATGACCATTCCATCTATATCGCCTACATTTCTTAAAAATCCGCTTTTGCCTTGTTCGTTCACTTCTGGCAGCCCCCCCGTGTTAGTTGATATTACAGGCACTCCAGCTGCCATAGCTTCTAGTGCAGCTAGCCCGAAGCTTTCCGCTTCAGACGGTAGTATAAAGACATCACTTATCCCGAGAGGCTCGATAGGGTTCTTAACTTTACCAAGGAAAGTAACCAAGTGTGATATTTTCAAATCACGACATAGCTGCTCCGCTTTAGTTCTATCGGGGCCATCACCTACTAGCAGTAATCGACAATCTTTTTCTTGAATAACCTTCTTGAAAATATGGATTACGTCTAGTATTCTCTTTACCGGTCTGAAATTCGATATGTGAGTTAGTATTGGTTCACCTTTAGGAGAAATCTTTTTCCTAAACTCTTCATCTGGTAATAGTTTGAAGTGGTTAGGGCAGAAAAAGTTGTGTATCACTTCAATTTCCTTGTTAACCTTAAACAGTTTATTTGTTTCAATCTTAAGGTCGTTTGAAACTGCTGTCACCGCATCACTTTTATTAATGGCATATGAAATTACGGGCCCAAATGAATTATCTCTTCCCAGCAGAGTAATGTCTGTGCCATGTAGTGTGGTTACTATTGGTAATGTGATACCCTCCTCGGCTAAGATCTTCTTAGCTGTGATTGCAGCACTGGCATGTGGTATTGCATAGTGCACGTGAAGTAGGTCCAGTTCGTGATCCTTTACGACTTCCACCATCTTGCTTGCCAGCACTAATTCATAAGGTGGGTAATCAAAGAGTGGATAGTCACTAACTCTAACCTCGTGATAGAAAATACCCGGCTTAAAACTACCCAATCTGACAGGGGTGTTATAGGTAATAAAGTGAATTTCATGGCCCTTAGAAGCTAGGGCTTTACCCAGCTCAGTAGCGACAACTCCACTTCCCCCGAATGTGGGGTAACATACCATTCCTATCTTCATTCTGTGTTAGATATAATATGTTCCATAAATACACGATGAATCTCTGTTCTCACATTCATGGTAATTAGTTTTCTATTTTCGGAGGTTGGAAATGTCCTGTTACTTAGAAATACATAGACCAAATCGAATTCTGGATCTACCCACAACAGAGTTCCAGTAAACCCAGAATGTCCGAAACTAGATTCTGAAGCTAGCTCTGATGCCGCTCCTCCACCTGTAGTCAAACCTTTCTTGTCGAACCCCACACCCCGTCTATTATTAGTTCCAGGGTAAGCTCGGGAAGTCCACTCATCAATGGTAGAAGGCTTCACGACTTTATATCCAGCATATCTCCCGTGATTGAGCAACATGTATCCAATCCTAGCTAAATCATATGCATCACTAAAGAGTCCGGCATGGCAGCAAACCCCATCTAGCATATGAGATCCTTGATCGTGTACAGTACCGTGTACAGTACATTTACGGAAGATCGTATCATTCTCAGTAGGTGCGATTTGGTCTAAAGAAAACTTCTTTAAAGGATTAAATCCCATACTGTAAAGTCCTAATGGCGTGTAGATCTTGTTTTGAGAAAGGGAATCAATAGCGGCTTCAGTTCCGTTCCATTTATTAAGGTAATTGTGAAATAAATAATACCCCAGATCACTATACCTATACTTTCCAGCTGGTCGAAGTTCAGAATCATAAATACGCTGATACATTGTGTCAATAGGGACTTCGTCAATAGAGTCAGGCAGAGTTTCTACATAGAAGGGAATCCATGGATATAGTCCCGATTGATGAGCGAGAACCTCTCTGAAAGTTCTGGTTCCTAACTCTAACGTTCGTAGATCAGGCATATGCTTAGCTAACTTATCGTCCAAATCGAAATACCCAGATTGATTCAGCTTCATGAGGCAAAGTGAAGTAGCAGCGATTTTAGTGATTGATGCTAGGTCATAAATTGTTGTTTTCTCTACCGGCCTTTGCCCATCCGTAGTACCATAGCATTTATCGTGAACTATCTCGCTTTTGTGGGCTACAATTACACGGCATCCAGGCATTGCTCCAGCCAGAAGTGCTTGGTTAACTATCGAGTCAATTAAAAGGGTAGGGCCCCAATCACCTTCGTATGCCGAGCTATTCCATCCTAGTCTGTCATGGTCTAATGCACCACTGAACCCTAGTCCTAATCCCTCTCCTACATTTAAGGCCATACTTGGTGGAGTTATAGGTAAGTGCCCATTAGCGGAACCGGCTCCAGAAATAGCATTCGCAACGACTCTTTGTGTTCTGTTGTCGTCTTGATAAGCCACAATTAATCCCGAAGATTTTTCAATAATGGTTGTCCAATCGGCATTCAATGCATAAGGGTTTGCGAACAGGTTAAAGCACCATTTTGTGGTAGATAAACTATCTGAATAGCTTTCTAGCAAGTGTTCTGACACCTTTTTAACAGCAACGGATCTAACTCCGTATTTCTTCGATGGTCTATTGCTAGTTTCTAAGAAGTTTACAACGACTAAACTCGCTTCACGACATGCTTTTGAGATATCAGATCTATCTAAACCTTCAGCGTTTTTGCCTATTCTGTATGATGTGACATTATGCGCTCTTCCAAGTACATTTTGCAGTTGATCTGTAAAGGCATTGCCGTGCATGTTGTCTGCCACACTCAACACTACAATGTTGCCCGAAGATTTGAGCCACGGTAAGCATCTATCCCTATTCGTGAGTACTGTTATCGATGCTTCTAGGATGTCCATGTGCACCTTTTCTGCGGCCACAGGGTCCCATTCGGCGTCTAGCGATGGTACAGATTCATATGCTTTAGTCCAAAACTTAGCCATCAACACCCTCCGGCACTTTTCTGCAACTACTATAGAGTCCAAAGTCCCCTCCTCAATAGCGAGGGCCACTTCATTAATCACAGCAACAGGATCACCGGGAAAGAGCAGCACGTCATTTCCAGCTAATAGGGCATCCCTAGCTCGAGGCCTATCCCCAGCAAAGTCGGCAAAACCCTTCATTGACAGAGCATCCGTGAACGCTAGGCCCTTAAACCCCATTTCCTGCCTAAGTAACGTATCAACAATTGTAGGGGAGAGGGTAGAGGGTTGGCTATCTGTGCTGTCTAAAGCGGGTACATCTAAATGAGCTATCATCACTGCTCCAACACCCCCATCAAACAAGACCTTAAAAGGAGCGAGCTCCACAGAATCTAGACGAGCCCTACTTTGGTTTATTACAGGGAGGGTTTTATGAGAGTCAGAATTTGAATCTCCATGTCCTGGAAAGTGCTTCGCCGTTGCTAAGATATTTGCCCTCTGTAAACCGTTTGAATAAGCGAGGCCTAATTCTCCTACTAACTCTACGTCTTCTCCGAAGCTTCTAGAGCCTATTACTGGATTATCCGGATTAGAGTTGACGTCAATAACAGGAGCGAAGTTTACATGAACTCCAGTATTACGTAGTGATAACCCCACGATATAACCGAATTCTTCAACTAATTCAGCATTCCCTGTAGCTCCTAAAGTCATAGCTCGCGGAAAGCTCCTAGTGGAGTCAAGCCTCATACCTAAGCCCCACTCGGCGTCTGAAGCCACCATCAGTGGGACTTTAGATTCCGCCTGAAGTTTAGCGATGCGAATACGTTGGTTCACAGGTCCGCCCTGCATCACGATAATCCCACCTAGTCCTAAATCCCGGACCCATTTCTCTTCAACGCTCCAACGAGTCGTGTCGGTTCGCGAGTAAACGGGAACCATGAGCAGTTGTGCAATCTGTTCTCGAGTCGACAGTAGACTGATGACACTATCAGCATAATGTGTTGCAGCCGAATCCGTCAAGAATTCAGGTGTAATAGGTTCTTTAGGTTCTATTGTCGGTACGCTCTGAGCGCAACAAATTAAAACGACGGGCAATAAAATAGCTAGTAAACTAAATCCTCTTCCTCTAAATATCATTCTTCCATTCTCTTAAGAGCGACATTCAACATAAACTCATATTGCTCTTCCATTGTTAGGTTACTGTTATCGAT
>CAWVZZ010000021.1:0-17163 GCA_963934745.1 uncultured Flavobacteriales bacterium
GGACTAGGGACTTTCATTTCAAGTATGGGCATAGTTTCTAGTTGTGATTAAAGTCTAAAATTAATCAATTGAGTACTTCATTACTTCGTCTAAGATAGCATCTTGGCGTCTATCAGAAATAACTGGTGAACCAGTAGCAGTAGTTCCGCTAGCTGGACGTGTGATAGAATTGGAGATTTTTCCTTTGTAATTCAAGGAAATAAACGGCCAAGCTCCCATGTTCCTTGGTTCTTCTTGTAGCCATACCACTTCTGTTCCCTTTCCATACCGAGCAACTATTTTATCAATTGCCTCTTGAGGAAGGGGATGAATTTGTTCTAAACGAACAAATGATAAATTAGAGGCTATTTTCTGATCATGTTCTATTCTCTCTAGAACTTCGTAGTAAATTTTTCCAGAACAAATAAACACAGTATCTACTTTCTTAGCAGCAGATGGTTTTGACATCCTAGGATCATCAATGACTTCATTGAACTTTCCGTTTGCTAGGTCTGCAATAGAAGAGACGGCCTTAGGGTAGCGTAAAAGTTTTTTCGGAGTGAAAATAATTAAAGGTTTTCTAAACGGTCTCACGACTTGGCGCCTTAAGATGTGAAACATCTGAGCGGGCGTTGTACAGTTAGCAACGATCATATTTCCTCCAGCACATAAGGTGAGGAATCTCTCCATCCTTCCAGAACTATGTTCAGCTCCCATTCCCTCATAACCGTGAGGAAGAAGTAGAGTAAGACCGTTCATGGTTTTCCATTTCTCTTCAGTTGTACTTAGGAATTGATCCCAAATAATCTGAGCGCCGTTATTGAAATCTCCAAATTGGGCTTCCCATATCGTCAGACCATTAGGTCTAGCAAAAGAGTAACCAAAATCGAATCCAGCTACCGCATATTCAGAGAGTAGAGAGTTATATATGCTAAGCTTCGCTTGATTCTTAGATAAGCTATTTAACAGAATAACTTCATCTTCGTTATCCTCAGTTTTAATGACTGCATGTCTGTGTGAAAACGTTCCTCGCTCCACGTCTTGACCACTAATTCTAACGGGGTGTCCGTCATTCAGAAGAGTCGCATATGCGAGTTGCTCCCCTAAACCCCAGTCGAGTTTATCTGCTGCAATCATCTTAGCTCTGTCATTATGGAGCTTTGCGACTTTACGGAAAAATTTCTTATCAGACGGGAGTGTACTAAGTTTATCACCTAGTGCTCTCAGTTTTTTCTCTGGGTAACTAGTATCCGGAGAAGTTGTGAGCTCAGGGGTTTTTGCTGGACGATAATCTTTCCAGGTTTCCTCTAGAAAATTCTCAATAGAATTATTCTTTTTTGTTTTTGCTGCGGTGAAACCCTCTTCCATCAACTCCTTTTGGGTTGACTTTATTTCTGTGCCTTGTTCAGCAGTGATGGTTCCTTCTGAGACTAGCTTTTTAAAATAAATATCATAAGGTGAAGGGTGATGTGCGATAGCCTTGTAAAGCTTAGGCTGAGTAAACTTAGGTTCATCACCCTCATTATGTCCGTACTTTCTATATCCTAGAAGATCTACATAAACATCCTTTTTAAATTCCTGACGGTACTTTATTGCGATCCTCATTACTTGCACCACAGCTTCTGAATCATCTGAGTTAACATGGAAAATTAAACTCTGATTCACCTTACCTACATCAGTACAATAAGTTGAAGTTCTACCGTCTAAGTAATTAGTAGTAAAGCCTACCTGATTGTTCACCACTATATGGATGGTTCCACCGGCTCTATAGCCATCTAATCCAGACATTTGGGCTATCTCATAAACAATGCCTTGACCAGCAATAGCCGCGTCGCCATGAATTAATATAGGAAGTATGGCAGATTCATCGCCATCTAACTCATCTATACGCGCTCTAGCGATTCCTAGAACAATGGGGTCAACAGCTTCTAGATGGGAAGGGTTAGGGGCAAGGGTAATTGATATCTCTTTCCCTGAATCTGCTGTTTGGGTTCTTGAATGGCCCAAATGATATTTCACATCACCCTCAAAATCATCTTCTACGCCGTAATCTTTGCCTTGGAATTCACTGAATATATCTGTATATGATTTACCCAGCACATGAGCTAAAGTGCTCAACCTACCTCTGTGAGCCATCCCGATAATGACTTCTTTCACCCCGAACTCTGTGCCGTATTCAATAAGGGCATCAAGGGCTGGAATAAGAGATTCTCCACCTTCGAGGGAGAAACGTTTTTGGCCTACAAATTTCTTATGAAGAAACTCCTCAAAGAGGGTCGCCTGACCTATCTTTTTAAGAATGTGCAGCTTATTCTTTGTGGTAAATATTTTACGATTTCCGAGCTCAATTTGATCTCGAATCCAACTCACTCGAGTGGGCTGACGCATATACATATACTCGACACTGATGCTATTGCAATACGTTTCTTCCAGATGAGCAATTATCGACTTTAAGCTAGAAGGACCTATGCCTATTTGGGTGCCGGCATCGAAAACTGTTTCTAAATCAGACTCACTGAGTTCGAAATTTTCAATAGCTAAAGTCGGGGTGTATGTTCTGCGTTCGCGTACAGGATTCGTAGAAGTAAATAGATGGCCACGGGTTCTATAACCGTGGATCAGCTCTAAAACTTTAAATTCGTTGAGTGTAACTGGAGTAGCTCCACCTTCACTGAAGTTTGAATTTGCAAGGTCGAAACCTGCAAAAAACAATCGCCAAGAACGGTCGACAGATTCAGGGTCGTTGAGATACTGGGCGTATAGTGAGTCCAGTGTTTTGGGCTCTACATTGCTTAGAAACGAAAGTGGGTCCACGCTTATTTATTAATCCTAAAGCAAAGTTACGTTGAAGGGTCTGATTGACCGCAACAAATCATCACGAGATTCTATCAGTTACTGACGATAATAAATCTTCAAATCCAATATGGTGAACCTCCTCCAAGTCCAATGCTCTTAAGGCATTCAATGCTTTGGAAGAGTATTCATTCATCAAGTTTCTCGCCGCTATATCTGCACCAGCATCAAGCATGGTTGCAATTACACTTCTGACCCTATCCTCATCTTGCATCGTTTTTGCATTTACAAAAGCCTCTGCTCCTGATTCGGCAATGGTGTGTATGTAAAGAAATGTCTTTTTATCGGAGAGAATATCACCGCCTATTTGCTTCCCTGTATTGTTAGAATCCCCGAATGTATCTAGATAATCATCTTGTATTTGGAATGCCAAACCGAGGTTTAATCCAAATTCATACCATAGGTCAACTTTATCACTGTCAACCCCAGCACATATAGCACCCAAGGAACAAGATGCAGCAAGTAATACGGAAGTTTTTTTTCGGATCATTTCGAAATACTGATCGACACTTACACCTTCAGTAGTCTCGAACTCCATGTCTAGTTGTTGTCCCTCGCAAACTTCTCTAGCCGTAGCATTAAAGAGTTTTAACGCAGCAGGTAAATGATCCGCAGCTATATCTTCAATGGATCTTGAAGAAAGAGAAAACATGACATCACCACTCAGAATGGATGCGTTTTCGGAAAATTTAATATGAACTGTTTCGCTTCCCCTTCTCAAAGGAGCGTTATCCATTATGTCGTCATGCATCAATGTAAAATTGTGAAACAATTCTACTGCAATTGCCGCAGGCATGGCCTTAGATATTTGCGCGCCTTCTGCATTACAAACTGACAATGTTAAAACCGGGCGGATTTGTTTTCCTGAGAGTCCTAATAAGTAATTTACAGGTGCGTATAGACCCGAAGCGGAATAGTCGGACATGAATGATGCCAATGACTGCGAAAACTCACTTTGAAAACGGCTATGCATATTTATCTGTTCTCCTTTTCGATTTGGGCGAGGAGATACTCTCCATATCCACTTTTGCGAAGTGGTTCAGCAATCACACGTAGTTGATCCCCTGAAATGTATCCCATGCGCCAAGCTATCTCTTCGATAGCTCCAACTTTCAAGCCTTGACGCTGTTCTATTACATGAACGTACTGAGATGCCTGAAGCAAGGACTCGTGTGTGCCTGTATCGAGCCAAGCCATACCTCTGTCGAGTTTACTAACTTTGAGGTTTCCTTCAGCTAAATAATGCTTGTTGACGTCTGAAATTTCATACTCTCCCCTTGCGCTGGGCTTTAATGACTTGGCAATTTCAATTACTTTGTTATCATAGAAGTAAAGTCCCGGTATGGCGTAGTTAGATTTAGGGGACAATGGCTTCTCTTCTATGCTTAGAGCATTACCGTCAGAGTCGAAATCTACCACCCCGTATCTCTCTGGGTCCCAAACATAATACGCGTATATAAGTGCGCCTGAATTCTCCATCTGTGCCCGCATCTGGGACCCGAAATGACGGCCATGAAAAATATTATCTCCTAATATCAAAGCGACATGATCATCCCCTATAAAATCCTCACCGATCACGAAAGCTTGAGCGAGACCATTCGGAACTTCTTGAATTGCATACTCAAATGAACATCCCAGAGCAGAACCATCACCCAGTAATTTCTTAAATGACGATTCATCTTCAGGAGTCGTGATAATTAAAATCTCCTTAATCCCAGCTAACATCAGAGTTGACAGAGGATAATAAATCATGGGCTTGTCGAAGACGGGCATTAGCTGTTTGCTAACCGCCATAGTCAAAGGCCAAAGCCTCGTTCCGCTACCTCCTGCAAGTATGATTCCTTTCATTACGACTGCAATGTATCGGATTTATGTTCATTTCCATAATCTATACGCAAAGCTTCTAGATCAATATCTTCCTCCTCGTCAATAATTTGCATTAGAGGTTCTTGGAAAGCTTTAGTTGTCACAAACTGCTGAAAGCTCAATAGCAACGATGGAAGCAGTAATAAATTCGCAAACATTGCTACGAACAAAGTCACGCTTACAAGAAGGCCTAAAGAGCGAGTTCCATCGAACTCAGACATTGCGAACATAATAAATCCACAGAACAGAACTATAGATGTATACATCATGCTTATTCCTGTCTCCTCTACAGCTTGGATAACAGCACGCTTAATATCCCACTTGTATTTCGTTAGTTCTTGCCTGTATTTCGCCAGAAAGTGAATGGTATCATCCACTGAAATCCCAAAAGCAATTGAAAACACAAGTATTGTAGAAGGTTTAATCGGAATACCTAACCATCCCATTACTCCAGCTGTAAACAGAAGAGGCATGATGTTAGGAATGAGTGCGATAAACACCATCCTAGTAGAGTTGAATAACAGCGCCATAATAGTGGCGATAATAAGAATGGCAAGAGAAATACTAATGGCCAGATTATTCACTAAGTAATGAGTTCCTTTAAGGAATACTACACTAGTTCCTGTTATAGTGATATCATAATCTTCGGGTGGAAAAATGGCGTCTATTCTCGGGACAAGTGAGTCCATTAACTCATCCATCTCATAAGTTCCAATATCTGCCATCTGGGCAGAGACACGAGTAATGGTCTTAGTCGAATCGAGAAAGTTTCGAGAAACGCTAGATGCATTATCTATGCCCTGAGTTCTTTTCTCAGTATTACGCATATAGCTTTTTAACTTATTCGACTTTAGCTTATCTAACGTTCCACGGGGTAACCTATATCCAGAAACGCTTCCGTTATTCAATGCCTGAAACGCAAACTTCGTTGCATCCACTGCTGACATCGACCTACTGAACTCAGGATATTCTGCAAGAAGGTTCTGAAGTTCCTCAATCTTTTTAAGGTTACTTAGGGTGAGTGCCTTGCCGGGTTGGCCACCATCGATTAAAACTTCAAATGGCATAACCCCGTTAAAGTTGTCCTCAATCCAAGCCAAATCAGTTCTTACCCTATCGCTATCTGGAAGGTCGTCAACGATATTTCCTGTAGCCTTCATCTGCACCATACCCGCGACAGAAAGGGCTAATACGCCGAAGCTTACGAGATACACTAACTTTCTTCGGGTTTGGACAGCATGGACGAAAACCTGAACCAGATTATACACCCACTTCCTATCCAAATGTCTTGTCTGGTTAGGCTTAGGAGCTGGAAGCATACCTAAAAGTGTAGGTATAAGTGTGATGCTAACTATGAAAACTACAATGATGTTCACCGCAGCAATCGTTCCGAATTCTTTAAGAAGATCACTCCTCGTGAACATGAAAGTAGCAAAACCTAAAGCTGTAGTCACGTTAGTAAGGAGAGTCGCATTGCCCACCTTAGTAATCATACTTTTGAGAGCCATGGCTTTATTCCCATGACGCTTATACTCCGCATGATATTTATTGACTAAATAAATACAGTTAGGCACCCCTATGACTATTATCAAAGGAGGAATCAAAGACATAAGAAGGGTAATCTTGTAATCGAATAAGGCTATTGAACCACTTGAAATAACCACACCTAATGCCACTACACTGAGGCACACTAATGCCGTAGTGAAATTCCTAAAGAATAGCAATAACAAGATGAAAGTGACAAGTAGAGCTGCACCCACAAAGTATCCTAGTTCGCCTTTAACTTTATTAGTCACCTGAACCCTGATTGAAGGGAGTCCACTCAAGTAAACGGGAATATTATTATCCTTGCCCCATTTATCAGCTAACGAGGTGATATCCTCAATTACTCGGCCTCGTCGATTAGAGTTAAATAAGCCCGGATCGATGAACACCATCATCAGAGTCGCCTTCGAGGAGTCCGTATAGAGAACGCCGTTAAAAAACGGCAGGTTATGAATCTCGGTAATTATCGAGTCTACTCTTCCTTGAGAAAGTGCAGGTCCTCCACGCACTAAATCGTGAGCGATAGGAAGTGCCATGAATGACCTAGTAGGAGTATCTGCTACGACTCTAAATGCTTGAGTTAAGGAGAAGACCGAATCAATAATAACTGTAGAATCTCCATCGAATACAACCCTCACGTCTCTAATGTCCTCTGCTAGTTCGAACCAACTTTGGAAACCTTCTGCGGTAAAGAGGTGTTCATCTTCAACACCTATAACCATCATGTTCCCTTCGGCACCGAAATGTTCCACAAATCTCTCGAAATCTACCCTCGTGGAGTCGTCTTCTGGCAGTAATCCACCGAACTCATACACAAGTTGTAGCTTGGGAATATAAGAACCCATATACGCTGTAACGCCCCCCAATGTTATAAGCACAAGGAATCTATAACGCAATAAAAGGGAAGCTATATTAGACCACATGAAGTTTTCCTAGAAAGCCGCAAAGTAACAACAGGTACGGGCAGACTTGGCTACCTTTGTCTCCTATTCTTCAATCACACACTAGAAAATGTCAACCTACGACGTTATTGTTATCGGAAGTGGCCCAGGAGGTTACGTTGCTGCGATTCGTGCCGCGCAGTTAGGAAATAAAACAGCTCTAATAGAAAAGTACTCAACTTTAGGTGGCACTTGCCTTAATGTAGGGTGCATTCCTTCAAAGGCTCTACTCGATAGTTCTGAGCATTATCATCAAGCTAAGGAGCAGTTCGCATCGCATGGTATAGGTGTGGGTTCTTTATCTCTGGACTTCCCTCAGATGATTTCTAGAAAAGGTGATGTTGTATCCCAAACCACAGCAGGTATTGACTTCCTAATGAAGAAGAACTCGATAGATGTTCATCACGGCATGGGATCTTTCGTGGATGCACATACAATTGAGGTGAAGCCAGAGAAAGGAAAATCAACTCATTTGAGTGCGAAAAATGTGATCATAGCTACAGGCTCTAAACCTAGCTCACTTCCTTTTATTACAATTGACAAGAAGCGTATTATCACATCAACTGAGGCTTTGTCATTAGCAAAACTACCTAAATCTATGATAGTCATAGGAGGTGGTGTAATCGGATTAGAATTGGGTTCTGTTTATGCAAGGTTAGGGACAGAGGTAACTGTCGTTGAGTACATGGACTCTCTAATAGCTTCAATGGACAGGACTCTCGGCAAGGAGCTTCTACGCTCATTGAAGAAGATAGGGATGAAATTTCATCTTAAGACCGGAGTAAAAGAGGTAAAAGCAGCAGGAAGAAGTGTAACGGTAAAAGCCGACAATAAAAAAGGTGAGGAACTGACGTTTAAAGCAGAGTATTGCCTAGTGAGTGTAGGGCGCAAACCGTTTACTGACGGGTTGAATCTTGAAGCAGCAGGTATCGCCACAGACGAAAGAGGGATGATACCTGTAGACGAAAATCTACGCACGGCCACACCACACATTTACGCTATCGGTGACGTCATCAAGGGGGCTATGCTCGCTCACAAAGCAGAAGAAGAAGGCGTTTTTGTGGCTGAAACTATTGCTGGCCAACATCCACATATAGATTACAATCTAATTCCTGGCGTTGTATATACTTGGCCTGAAGTGGCCTCAGTAGGAAAAACTGAAGAACAATTAAAGGCAGAAAACGTCAACTACAAGGTGGGATCTTTTCCATTCAAAGCTAGTGGACGAGCTCGAGCTAGCATGGATACAGATGGTCAGGTAAAAGTGATCGCTCATGCAGACACAGATGAAATCTTAGGTGTTCACATGATAGGTCCGCGAGCAGCAGACATGATAGCTGAGGCCGTGGTTGCAATGGAATTCCGTGCAACAGCAGAGGATATTGCGAGAATGAGTCACGCTCACCCCACGTACACTGAGGCCTTGAAAGAGGCAGCTCTTGCCGCTACAGATGATAGGGCATTGCATGTCTGAAACATGTTAAGGCTTCCTAATCTTGAATCACTTTCTGGACGTGTAAATAACATTGCTCTACTTTTTGACGAGAGCGAGAATGGAACTTGCTACTTGGGGCTGGGATCGCGACGTAGTTTCGTAATTGGTGGGGACGTAGTTGCTTTGAATGTAATAGATACGTTTGAGAAATTCGTTTGTAAAGGAGGGGGAAGCTGGACTTTCGGGTGGCTGGGATATGAACTGAAGAATGGTATTTACGACCTGAACACGAAACGCAGGAATTCACTTGAGATGCCGGATTTGGCTTGGTGGGAACCAGAAATCGTGATTATGTGGGGGGCTCAGAAAAAGCCCGAAGTAATTCAAGGAGATGCTGAATCAGAACTGGCGAAAGAGGGGGTGGATTGCATTCTGAAGGATGTGGTTTTTCCGGAGTTGGAGGATGTCGATGAAATGGTTTGGTCTTGGAAAAAAGAAGAGTACATAACGAATTATGAGAAGGTAGCTGAGTTGATTCAGGCGGGCGATGTCTATGAGTTGAACCTATGCCAAACCCTCAACGGCCACGCTCCCGCATCAATAAGTTGGGGGCTTTTCGCAAAACTCTTCGCCGAAACAAGGGCTCCTTTTAGCGCATATCTACAATGTGGAGATTCGCGAATAATGTGCGGCAGCCCAGAAAGATTTTTGAAAAGAGAGGGGAATACTTTGAGCTCACAGCCCATAAAAGGAACCATAAAAAGAGGCGTTGATGAGGAGGCAGATTTGAAGTTGATTGAATCTTTGAGAAATTGCGAAAAGGAAAGGGCGGAGAATATTATGATAACGGATTTAGTGAGGAATGACTTGAGTAGAGTTGCGAAAAGAGGATCTGTAGAGGTGAAAGAACTCTGTGAGATTTACTCTTTTGAAACTGTACACCAAATGATTTCTAAAATCCAATGCGAGATAGATACCTCAACTGGAATAGCTGAAATCCTAAGAGCGACCTTCCCGATGGGTTCCATGACGGGGGCTCCTAAGCTCGCCGCCATGAAGCATATTGATGAGGTTGAGGAGCATGGACGCGGTATCTACTCAGGTTCTATAGGATATGTGTGTCCTAATGGAGATTTCGATCTTAACGTAATTATAAGGAGCCTCTTTCATAATGGAAGAACTCGTAAATTGGCAGCATCTGTCGGTGGAGCTATTACTTCACTAAGTAATGCCGAAGACGAGTTCGTGGAATGCAAGTTGAAAGCAGACGCACTTCAAAGGGCTGTGAGTAGCTAAAGAGTGAAGTCTGAGAAAAATAACTGAAAGTGAATAGAGAACAAATAACTAGATTTTCAAAAGATTTGAAAAGATGTGGTGTCGGTGAAGACGATAAAATCATCGCGGCTTGTTCTGGTGGAGCAGATTCTATGTTTTTACTTCACGCCTTTAAAGAAGCTCAAGTAAATTTCGAGGTTGCACATGTAAATTTTCAACTTAGAGGAGAAGAAAGTGATGGGGATGAGAAGAGTGTGAAAACGTGGTGTGACAATAATAATGTACACCTTAGCCGTATCTCACTCTCCACGAAAGAAGAAGCGGTTAAATCTGGCAACGGAACACAAGCAGCAGCTCGCAAGCTGAGATATGATTATTTCGAGAAGTTACTCTATGAAAGAAAAGCTGATTATATCGCAGTCGCTCATCATAAGAACGACCAAGCAGAAACTCTAATACTTCATTTATTACGCTCAGTGGATCCAGATGCTCTCGGGTGTATGTCTATGAAAACCGGGAATGTGATTCGACCGCTTTTAGAATGGACGAGTAAGGAAATTGAAGAGGAAATTAAAAATGATGGAGTCGTATTTCGTGAAGACTCTTCAAACACAGATCCTAAATACACTAGAAATAGAATTAGACATGAGGTACTGCCCTTGCTCGAGGATATCCGAGCCGGTTCAACAGAGCATTTAGCGGAATGGACAGATAGATTGGAAAAACAGGCAAATGCCATCGAGAGCACAATGGACGACGCCTCGCGCGTTATCGTAGAGTATAGCGACGGCGAGTACAACGATGGATTTATCTGCAAACTGCGCATAAAAGCAATGGAAGAAACACCATGGGGAGTCCTCGTTTATGAGAAGTTACTCGCAGAACGCAATTGGCCTCATGGCGCTAGAGAAGAAGCTCTCTTGCTGAAAAGGTCCATTGTAGGGGCTATGATATGTTATGGCGACGACACACTAATTCGCGAACGAGATCACATTGTTTTAAGTAGAGATTTAGGTGTCGTCAGAGAAATTGAACTAAAGACTCAAGAAATTTCTGAGCCTAAAAATCAAATTTTTCCGTCTTCAAATAATATTCTATGGGTAGATAAATCCACCCTCGTGGAGCCAACTATTTGGAGGACATGGGAGGATGGCGATAGAATTTCACCAAGCGGAATGGAGGGGTCGGTGAAAATAAGTGACCTTCTAACTCAGTGGAAGGTGCCGCATAGAGTAAGGAAGAGTGCACATCTATTAGTAGACGGAAGTGGCGAAGTGCTTTGGGCAGTTGTAGACTTTGAGAGAGAAACACTCTCACGAGTATCTAAAAATGTCAGTGCTACACTCGATGGCGAAGTAGTAGAATTTGTAGCACAATGCCTATAAATCATAATTAGAGGCCTGTTTGTATTGCACCAACTATCTTAGCGTTCTTGATAATTTCATACTGCAAGAAAAACATGAATATTCTCAGAATATCTACTCTTAGCATTTTATGCTTATTTGCCTTCTTCATATCGCCTACCTATGGCCAAATAGAGGATCCTATTCAATGGGAAGTAGATATCTACGAGTCAGCAATTGAAGGAAAAGCGGAGTTAGTGTTCCAAGCTTCTCTTGAAGCTGGATGGCATGTGTACTCTCAGAACCTCGACAACCTCGAGGGCCCTCTACCCACATATTTCGAGATGCAGCTTCCCGAGGGAGTAACTCGCGACAGTATAGTCAATGAGTGTGAGCCACATGTGGAGTACGATCCTAACTTCATGATGGACCTCAAGTTCTTCGAGGGCGAAGTCTATTTCTGGACGACTCTGAATCTTGCAAACTCATCTGATACCGATTCACTCAGCGGGATGCTCAATTACATGGTTTGCAACGCAACTATGTGCTTACCCCCTACTGACATTTATTACGACCTATCGTTATCTGACCTCAAGCCGCTTGCTGACCTACCTGTATTCTGTAGTGAGGTAGAAGATAGTGGACCCGGAATTCTAGAACCAGTTATATGGGACATCAATCTTTACGAAACTGAAGAGGAGGGATTTGTTGATCTCGTTTTTCACGCAGATGTTGAGGAACATTGGCATGTTTACTCTCAAAATCTTGAAAGTCTCGATGGTCCTATGCCCACATACTTCAGCATAGACTTACCAGCAAATGCAACCCGCGATAGTATAGTTCACGAGTGCACACCGAAGGAGGATTTCGATCCTAACTTCAATATGAATGTAAAGTTTTTTGAAGGCCAAATATATTTCTGGTCCACCATTGACTTATCAGAAACAACTGATATAGACTCGATCACTGGCATGTTCTCGTACATGACTTGTGATGATTTACAGTGCATCTTCCCGCCAGATGAATATTTCGAACTTTCAGTAAATGACGTTTTATCATCGGATCTGAAACCTAAATTTTGTAGCGAAACCATTGGAGGAGCAGAAGAGGAAGAAGAGGAATTGTTTTGGATTTTCATGATGGGATTTGTGCTCGGATTCGCCGCACTCTTCACGCCATGTGTATTCCCTATGATACCTATGACGGTAAGTTTCTTTACTAAGACTAGTAAGACACGAGCACAGGGAATCAAGAACGCTCTTATTTATGGATTCTTCATCATCTTCATATACACCGCTCTGGGGCTTGCCTTAACCGCTGTGTTCGGAGTTGATATAATGAACGTCATCTCCACGGACCCTTATTTCAATATCGGTCTCTTTGCTCTCTTAGTGATATTCGGAGCTAGCTTCCTCGGGTTCTTCGAGATTCAGCTTCCTCAAAACTGGGCAAACAAAGCTGATGCCGCTTCTGATAGAGGGGGGTTAATAGGCATTTTCTTTATGGCTGCCACTCTCGCTATTGTTTCGTTCTCATGCACTGGACCACTTATAGGTGGAGCACTCGCGGGGGCTGCTACAGGATCTTTCGCTGCACCTACAGCAGTAATGTTAGGATTCTCAATAGCATTAGCATTGCCCTTTATGTTCTTCAGTGCTTTCCCTGGCTACTTGAACTCTCTACCATCTTCAGGCGGATGGCTCAACACTGTAAAGGTAGTTCTCGGATTTATTGAAATTGGATTCGCTTTCAAATTCTTAAGCAATGCAGACATGGTTCTGCAATTAGGTCTTCTTCCTCGAGAGATATTTATCGGGATTTGGATCATCGTTTCATTGCTAACTGCACTATACCTATACGGTGTTATTAGGATGCCTCATGATACTCCAGGCTCTACACCAAGCTTTGGTCGCAAAACCCTCGCTACAGTGTTCCTTGCCTTTAGTTATTACATGGTACCTGGTCTTACCGGATCACCACTTAACTTGATCTCAGGATTCCCACCACCGGCGTCCTACAGTATCTGGACAGTTACAGGTGATCATCACGTTGAGGCACGTTTCTCAGATTATGACGAAGGGATGGCAGCTGCCATCGCGGAGGGAAAACCCATGCTGCTAGATTTCACTGGCTGGGCTTGTGTTAACTGCAGAAAGATGGAAGAGCAAGTATGGCCGGATCCTGAAGTTTCAAGAATCATTCATGATGAAGTAGTTCTTGTTTCTCTTTACGTTGATGATCGCACAAAACTCCCTGAAGAGGAATGGAGTGTAGAAGAATATGGAGGAAAGGAATTTAGAATACAGACCATTGGAAAGAAATGGTCGTATATGCAGGCTAGAGACTATGACCGTAACGCTCAACCATATTATGTGTTAGTTGATCACGACGGCAACCAAGTAGGTGGCTCTGCGGGTTACAACAGTAATCCTGAAGTATTCCTTGAGTATCTGAATGACGCTTTAGAGAAGTTTGAGAAACGCAAATAAACTTTCAGCGTACGCTCACAAAGTTTCTGTTAATTATTAGAAGATGACGTAGAAGTTTGTGCTATGTTGAAATTACCACTTACCTTTAGGAACATGCCGAGCATCCCTACAGCCAGATCCCACTTTAAGGAAGCACACTCGCTCCTTTTAGGTTTATTAGACGACGAGACATTTCTCGACGCTGTAGATATGACCTCTCAGATTTTTACAGCCACTCTACAAAATGGGTGTAAAATAATCTCGTGTGGAAACGGCGGGTCAATGTCGGACGCCTGTCACTTTGCGGAAGAACTTTCTGGGAAATTCCGAGAAGACAGACCTGCATATGCTGCAATGGCTTTGAGTGATTCTGCCGCCCTCACATGTATTGGAAATGATTACGGGTTTGAAAACGTTTTCTCTAGGCAGATAGAAGCGTTGGGTAATAAAGGCGATATCCTTTTCGCAATCTCTACTAGTGGAAATAGTCCTAACATCATTAAAGCTGCTAAAGCTGCTAGATCTAAAAACATGTTAGTCGTGGCACTAACAGGAAATGATGGAGGGGAACTTGCAAATGTTGCCGATCATGAGATTCGCGTGCCATGGACAGGATATTCTGATAGGATTCAGGAAGTCCACATCAAATGTATTCACGCAATTATATCAAGCGTAGAATCACAGCTTCAGGCATAGCGGAAGAACCGTTATCGCTATTTTTTATTCCTTTTTTCATTTTATGTATTCTTAGTTATGATTGTCACAACTTTCGGGTTCGTCGGTGGGCCTATTTCGCCATGTTTCGTTCGCATTGAATTGCGCATTGAAAGAGGTATGCTATTCCGATTGTCTGGTGTAAGTAGTACAGCCGCAAAATCTGCTAAAGCACGAATAAGATCTGCTCTGTTATCATGTGGCTATAGGTGGCCTGGAAAGGCTATCACTGTTAACATAGCCCCTGCCGATCTCAGCCGGACATCCACCGCCTACGATCTGCCTATAGCTCTTTGTATCCTTGCTGCAGAGGGGCATATATGTAAGAAAAGATTGAGGGAAATTGCTGCGTCTGGTGAGATAGGTTTAGATGGAACATTAATACCTAGTAGCACGATAAATAACATTGCACAGAACCTCAACAGTCAGATTATTAACACATCTGAAATTAAAGAACTGATACATTCTACTGTGAATTATTCAATGATTCAAAAACAAAGAATATCACAAATAGTAAAACACAAAAGCTCTACCTATTCTCATCTAAAGGAAGTCATCACCTACATACGCATTTCGAAAAATATTTCAAAAAAAGAAGTCAAAGCAAACACAACCACAGAAGAACACACACAAAAAGCGACAGATTATTCATTTGCAAACATCAAAGGTGAACCTACAGCAAAACGAAAAGCTATCATAGCAGCCGCTGGAAATCACCACATAATTCTAATGGGTCCACCAGGCTCTGGTAAATCTATTCTTGCAAGATGCATTCACGCACTAATCCCTAAGACTGAAATCGAAAACGGACCTCCCTGGCAAGCTCCACATAGTTCAACGGGGGTAGCTGGACTTATAGGGGCGTGGCATAAAACTCGTCATGTGGGAGTAATCCCAGGGGCGTGGAGTCTTGCCCATCAAGGCGTCCTATTCCTTGATGAATGGCCAGAATTTTCGAGGGCAGCTCTGGAATCGTGTCGAGTTCCAATGGAAACAGGACGAGTCGCCTTGTCACGGGCTGCAGGAAGCGTCGAGCTTCCATCAAAGGCACTTCTAATTGCAGCGCTTAATCCATGCCCATGCGGGCAACTCACGAAAACCAACGGCATCTGCTTCTGCACGCCCGGGGAGGTCCGTAAGTACCTGAAAAAGGTGTCCGGCCCCGTTGCCGACAGGTTCGTTATACATGTCGAGTTAGGCAATGAAGTAAAATTATCAGAAAACAGTAATTATCAGGAATATCACAAAACACAGAATAACTCAGTAAACTCAAAAAATACAGAAAAAACACAAAAAAAGATACTTTTACAAGATAATAGTGAGTTTTATGATGAAAAAGATGCAAAAATTGCAATTGGAGCTAAAGTCAAGGTGGGTGAAATTAAGCAAAAGAATTTGTTATCGTTTGAAAATTTAGAAAAGAGTGCTTTATTGACAGAAAATCATCAAAAAGAAGGGTTTTTTAACGAAAACATGAGGGAAATGATTATAAATGAAGATTTATGTAAGACAGATAGATGTGAAGCAGGAAAGGAGGTAAGAGAAATACTACAAAACACAGAAAAAGACGGAAAACATATAAAAAAGGAAGTTTTAGGCATAAATACTTGTGTTTTAGATGATAAAAAAGTGTTTTATGCTGGAAACGGGGAATTTTGGAAGTGGGCAGTTAGAAGAGTGGCGCATGTCCGAGAATTGAAAAGCCGAGGAGTAGAACTTACTATGTCTGAAGAGGCTCGAGAATGGTTAGAAGGGTTTCAAGCGATTGCTTATTTATCAGAAAGAGGAATTAAGAATATTGTAGATGTAGCAAATACAGCAGCCCTAATTGATGAGAGTACATCTATTGAGAAAGAGCATATCGTTGAGGGGGCTGAGTCAAGACTATTTGATAGGAATTCTTGGCTGCAGAGTATAAATGATGACTCAATTCCTAAATACTCTAAGGACTTAAAGCCTAAATTGGCTGCATGCAAAATCAACGTCCTATAATACTTTCCATTAGAGGTAAAGCTCCCGTAATTCATGATAGCGTATGGCTGGCACCTAACTGTACTATTGTGGGAGAGGTAATTCTAGGCAAAGAATCAACTGTATGGTTCGGAGCTATCGTGAGAGGAGATGTAGCCTCAATTACTGTGGGTGAGAGGGTAAATATTCAGGACGGGGCAGTTATTCACGGGACATATGGTAAGTCAAAGACGATTCTTGAGGACAGAGTGAGCATAGGGCACAACGCGATTGTTCATGGAGCTCATGTGTGCAGGGGAGCCCTTATAGGAATGGGGGCTGTGGTTATGGATGGAGTAATAGTAGGTGAAGGGGCCGTTGTAGCTGCTGGAGCTGTCGTGCTTGAGGGCACTCAAATACCTGCGAGAACTTTATTCGCAGGAGTGCCTGCTAAACTTAGAGGAGAGGTGCGATCTGAACTTCAAGATCATCTAAGCCAGACAGCCGACAGGTACGTCGAATACGCAGCATGGTTTAAGGGGTAAAAATTTTGATGATACCTGGATCTATCCAAGGATAACTTCCTCTAAGTCGATTCCAGAACCGAAAAATCTTTGTGCACCTAGCTTGAAGTGCTCTGTGAGGTCAGAAACTTCAAAGCGATTTATGATTTGAAGAGTTGAGTCTGATGACGGGTCTGACTCTAAACCTAATTCTATTAATCTAGCCTTCAGCTTAGATGAAACTATTGCTGGCGAATCGATAATTTTAATGCTTTGAGGTAGAAGCTTACG
>CAWVZZ010000022.1:0-16864 GCA_963934745.1 uncultured Flavobacteriales bacterium
TTTGCAATAAATGCTCAACTGTAAGGGTCTCGCCAAGTCCATCTTTAAACCTAGGTAGGTATGTCGAGACTAGAGCCTTCACATCAATAAGACCTTCTTCTACTGCAAGCCCTATCGCCATTGCAACCACGGTCTTTGCCATAGAAAATGAATTTGAAAGGGTTTTCTCATTATGACCCAGCCAATATTTCTCAAAAAGAATTGTATCGTTTTTAATCACCAGAAAACTAGCTATCTCCTCCCCTTCCATATAGTTGAGAGTTGATTCTGATAACTCAAAAGAATTCATATCCTCTGCCTCAGCCCAAGGCGAAGGATCAGTCGGTGATAATACTCGTGTGTCGATAGCGTACTGTAAGTCGTCAATATTTCCCGAGGTATCTCCCTTAAGCCAAGCTTGTTTAATCCCCTCAAAAATATACATGTGATCTGTGAGCATTGCTAGGGCAACTGTAGAAGAGCAAATAATCAACAGGTATCCGATAAGTCTTTTAAGTTTTTTCATACTTGCAATTTCAGCATTTTTCCGCAGAATCTAAGCCTGAAGTTTCATCCCAGCCAAAGAGGCTCTGCAAGTGATGCTTTAGACGAGGCTTAACTTCGTCCAACGAAACTTTTCGTCCCATCTCTTTAGAGATCGATGTCACGCCTCTATCGACTATGCCACATGGAACTATGAGGTTGAAGAAGTCCAGGTCTGAATCCACATTAAAAGCTAGACCATGCATCGTCACCCACCTGCTTGACTTAACTCCAAAAGCACAAATTTTTCTAGCTTTGTTACCACTTTCAACATCAACCCAAACCCCTGTCAATCCTTCTATCCTGCCAGCAATAATAGCATAGTCAGCACAAGTTCGTATAACCGCCTCCTCTAACATTCGTAGGTATTTATGAATATCTGTGAAGTACTGATCTAGATCCATTATGGGATAAGCTACTAACTGACCTGGTCCGTGATAAGTGATGTCGCCACCTCTGTTAATGGGGAAATAGTCCACCCCTAATTCTGCAAGCCTAGCTGGATTAACTAATACATTATCAGCATCACCGCTTTTGCCGAGAGTAAGAACATGATTGTGTTCAACGAACAGTAGTCGGCTAGTGGGAATAGGTAGCTTAATTAATGCGGCATCATCTGCGGCATCTCGCCTGTCTATTTTCCTTTGGATTATCGTTTTAAAAATCTTCTCCTGATAATCCCAACACGGCTTATACCTCATCGTGCCTAAGTCTTCGAACTGGAGCAAACCCATCTCGCTAGACTTTTTCTAAAGCGTTCTTTAGCCTTGTGATGTTGTGTATCTCCACCGGATCCACACCAGCGCGCTCGGCTAAAATTAAAGAGAGGTAATCACCTAAGTACACTAAATCCATGAGTCTCTGCATTTTATTATCCCCTTCTGGCTCTACAAAAATCACATCAGATCCAGCTTCCTGAAAAATTTCAGCACTCAATTTCATTCTGATTTGGGTACGCTCGTGATCTTCTGGAGTGTGTAAAACCACTACCACCCTCAGTCCCTCACTGTACGTCCAGCCCACAAGCTCGTTGTGATTCATTTCTGGAAAAACGTGAGTGTTGACTAATAGCTTACTGTTTTCATTTAACTGTTGACGCCATCTCGTCGCTACAGAAGACATCATCATGCCCGAGTATATAAACACCTCCTTTCCATCTAAGAGATCCGCTAATGCTTCAGCCTTTATGCTGATTCTCTCTTTAGAATCTTCTATCGATTCTTTAGTCCCCGCAAGGTCTAAATACATTTCTTTCTCAATTAACCGAAACTGCAATAGCGTCCACGCTAGACACGTAAAACTACTTACGAATTGAGATCTCGGAGGGTGACCACCCTTCAGGGTAACAATTGGCCAGACGTTTTCTTTAGCTAGATCTGTAAGTTTACCCCCAGAAGAAATGCAGGCAATTTTCGCGCCCATTTCGAAAGCTTCGGTCACAGAAGCTATTGTTTCTTCCGTATTACCTGAGTATGAACACGCCACTACCAACGTCGTTGAATTTACCCAAGAAGGAACCGAATAATTAGAGGATGAGACTACTGGTATGGTGCTGCTATTTTCAAGTATGGACGCCATAATGGCTCCTCCAATACCCGAACCTCCCATGCCTAGAATTAATACTCCCGATGGAGTGAATCCTTTAGCGAGATCATCATGCTTCTGGGAGTCTGTGTCTTTAAGAGCAGAAACCATCGCTCCAATTTGGTTTGGAACACTTTCAATAAGGTTTCTCATTTCTGACATAAAGGTTCAGTTCGTGTTAATCAATTGCGAAGGTAAGGCCTGCAAGTATCACGCGACCATATTGTTGAACTTGATTTAGTGCACAATTACATTTTTAACCCTTGTGATTGTCAGGAAAATGCCGGGATTGTAATCGTACCTTTGTTACATGAATAGGAGTGAACAGGAAACTATTAGGTTAGGCTCATTACAGCAATTAAGGGATTTAGGAATTGATCCGTTTCCGGCTGCCGAGTTTAAGGTAAGCCATCGCAGTGCGTCCCTGGTGGAGAATTTCGAAGAAGGAGTGGAGGTGAAAATGGCTGGTCGCCTCATGAACAGACGCATTATGGGTAAGGCTTCTTTTGCTGAGCTGAAAGATTCGGAAGGCTCTATACAGCTATATATTAATCGCGATGAAATCTGTGAGGGTGAGGATAAAACCTTGTATAATACCGTGTTTAAAAAGCTGTTGGATAGGGGTGATTTCATAGGTGTTGAAGGGAAAACTTTTCTGACTAAAGTCGGCGAGTGTAGCGTAAGGGTTAGCAAATTAACTGTCCTCGCGAAATCCATCAGGCCATTACCCGCCGTGAAAACCGACGACGAAGGAAATGTGCACGATGCTTTTTCTGACCCTGAATTGCGTTATAGAATGCGTTACGTAGACCTCGTTGTAAACGATAATGTGAAGGATACGTTTATAGCTAGAAGCAATATCATCAAAGCTATCCGTGATAATTTTGATGCTCAAGGATGGCTCGAAGTAGACACACCCGTGTTACAACCCATCCCCGGAGGTGCCGCAGCAAGGCCCTTCGCAACTCACCATAACGCATTAGATATTCCGCTTTACTTGCGTATTGCAAATGAGTTGTACCTGAAGAGATTGATCGTTGGGGGGTTTGAGGGGGTTTATGAGTTCAGTAGAAACTTCCGAAACGAAGGTATGGACAGGACTCACAATCCTGAGTTCACAGTGCTTGAACTTTATGTTGCGTACAAGGATTACAACTGGATGATGGGCGCAATGGAAAGGCTAATTGGTGAAGTCTGTAAGTCTGTTCATGGGAAAACTTCTGCAACTTTAGCTGGAACTGAAATTGATTTCAGTCCTCCGTATGCCAGGGTTACAATGCGCGATGCTATACTAGAGCACACGAAAATTGATATCGATGCTCTCGACGAAGATGGTCTAAGAGCAGCTTGCAAAGCGCTCGGCATAGGAACCGAATCTAGTATGGGTAGAGGAAAATTGATTGATGAGATTTTCGGGGAGAAGTGTGAGCACACCTACATCCAGCCGACTTTCATTACAGATTATCCTATTGACATGTCGCCGCTTACAAAGGCGCACAGAGATAAGCAGGGTTACACTGAGCGTTTCGAGCTTTTTATAAATGGCACAGAGGTAGCGAATGCATACTCTGAGCTTAACGACCCTATAGACCAAAGGGAACGTTTCGAGGAACAAGTAAAGCTAGCGGAAAGGGGTGACGATGAGGCGATGTTCATAGACCAGGATTTCCTTAGAGCTCTTGAATACGGCATGCCTCCCACTAGCGGTGTGGGAATCGGTATAGATAGGCTTGTTATGATGCTTACAGACCAAACCTCAATCCAAGAAGTTCTTCTCTTTCCTCAAATGCGTCCCGAATCTACTTAAGCTATGGCCTTACCCTCAACTAACGAAATAATAGTGGTTCTAAAAACCATTTTCGATCCTGAAATACCCGTAGATATTTACGAGCTTGGCCTCATATATGAAGTAAAAATCAATGATGAGGGGTTCGTAGATATTGACATGACTTTAACCTCACCTAACTGTCCTGTAGCGGAAAGCATGCCTAAGGATGTAGAGGACAAAGTGGCTGCTATGGATGGTGTAACTGGAGCTAAGGTTGCTATAGTTTTCGACCCGCCATGGACTCAAGATATGATGAGTGAAGAAGCAAAACTCGAGTGCGGATTCCTATGATGGAAAAGGAGAAGACTCGCGGGATTGCAATTCTAGGATCAACAGGATCCATAGGAACCCAGGCACTAGACGTAATAAGAGAGCAGTCCGACGTTCTTCACGTGGAGGTCTTAACCGCAGGAAGAAATGCTGATCTTTTAATCTCACAAGCAATAGAATTCAAACCTAACGCTGTTGTGATTGCTGAATCTTCTCTACGAGAAAAGGTATATGACGCATTATCTTCTTTGGATATTAAAGTTTATTCTGGAGCTGACTCACTAGAGCAAGTGGTGGAGATGGAGGGGATAGACATGGTGCTAACAGGTTTAGTCGGCGCGGCTGGGTTACGCCCCACTCTTAGCGCAATTCGTTCCGGCAAGCACATTGCACTCGCGAACAAGGAGACCATGGTCGTGGCTGGAGAATTAGTTACGGCGGAGGCCGCCAAGGCTGGTGTGTTTATTCATCCCGTTGACTCAGAGCACAGCGCAATTTACCAGTGCTTAGCAGGTGAGTTCGGAAATCCCATAGAAAAAATAGTTCTAACTGCTTCAGGTGGACCATTTAGAGGGTTTAACGAGTCGCAATTAGCTACTGTTACGAAGTCTCAGGCACTCAAGCACCCTAACTGGACTATGGGGGCGAAAATCACTATTGATAGCGCCTCTATGATGAATAAAGGGTTGGAGGTGATTGAAGCGAAGTGGTTATTTGATGTTAATGCAGACCAAATCGAAATAATCGTTCATCCTCAATCTATAATTCATAGCATCGTTCAATTTGAGGATGGGTCTATGAAAGCCCAAATGGGATTGCCCGACATGAAGCTCCCTATTCAATACGCTTTGACATATCCTCGGCGGTTAAAGAATAATTTCCCTAGGTTCAACTTCCTAGATCACCCAGAATTAACATTCGAGCAGCCGGACTTTAAGGCCTTCCGAAATTTACAACTTGCTTTTACGGCCTTGCAAAAAGGCGGAAATTATCCGGCAATTCTTAACGCGGCAAATGAAGTCGCCGTTGCAAGATTTTTAAATGATGAAATTAAATTTTCGGAATTACCTAGCGTGGTAGAACACGCGTTAGCAAAAGTATCTTATGAACTTAATCCGGATTTGGCTGGGCTCATCGCCTCAGACACAGAAGCAAGGGCTATTGCTTCGGAATATTAGATAGTCATAATATCAGCCTCTTTTGCGGCTAATATATCCTCAACCTTCTTCGTGTAAGCATTCGTTAGGTCCTGGATTTGAGCCTCCCCTGTCTTTTGCATATCCTCACTTAGTCCGTCCTCTTTAGCTGATCTCAATAAATCGTTAGCGTCCTTTCTGGCGTTCCTAATCGAAACCCTTGCCGCTTCACCTTCCGATCTAGCTCTTTTTGAAAGCTCTATTCTTCTTTCTTCAGTGAGGGGTGGGACATTAATGATTAGAACTTCTCCGTTATTCATGGGGTTCAATCCCAAATTCGCATTGATTATCCCCATAGAAATAGGGTCAAGCATAGGCTTTTCCCATGGCTGAACGATAAGTGTTCGCGCATCAGTTGTGTTAACGTTAGCCACTTGACTAACGGGGGTCATGGTGCCGTAGTAATCCACTTTAACGCTCTCTAGCATTGATGGATGAGCTTTCCCTGCTCTTACTTTTCTTAGCTCACCTTGCAAACGTTCAAGAGCTTTTTCCATTTGCTCTTTCGCTTCATCCATCGCCATTTCAACTTCTTCGTTCATCGTTCTGCTATTTAGAGGTTACAATAGTCCCTATGTCGTCTCCGTTAATTACGCTTAGTAAGTTACCCGATGTATTCATATCAAAAACGATAATAGGCAAGTTGTTTTCATTACAAAGGGTAAAGGCGGTCATGTCCATAATCTTCAATCCTTTTTCAAATACTTCTTGGAATGTAATCTTATCGTATTTAACTGCCGTTGGATCTTTTTCTGGGTCAGCCGTATAAATACCATTTACACGAGTCCCTTTTAAGATCACATCTGCGTCAATTTCCACGGCTCTTAGAGCAGCTGCCGAATCTGTTGTGAAGAATGGGCTACCAGTACCGGCACCGAAAATCACAACTCTTCCCTTTTCAAGGTGTCTCACAGCTCGACGTCTAATGAAGGGTTCCGCTATCTGTTTAAGCTCGATAGCCGATTGTAGTCGAGTGTCTACTCCTATTTGTTCTAAAGAGCTCTGAAGAGCCATAGCATTAATCACAGTAGCAAGCATGCCCATGTAATCGCCTTGTGTCCTCTCCATCCCACCTTCCTCAGCCTGTACGCCTCGAAAAATATTTCCTCCACCTATTACGATAGCGCATTCGACGCCTTTATCTACTATCGTTTTTATTTCTGCTGCGTATTGAGCTAATCGCTCATTATCGATTCCGAACTGCTTTTCACCCATCAAGGCTTCGCCGCTCAGTTTGAGGAGAATTCTTTTATACTTCATTGCTATTGCGAATATCCGACAAACAAGACAAACAAAAAGGCTTAAACGAAAAGAAGACCGCAGTTGCGGTCTTCTTTATAATATTATTTGATGTAACCTTACGATAAAGCAACTCGGCTAAAGCCAGTTACCTCAGCACCAGGACAAGATGAAGCTACATATTGTGCAACCGTCTGCTTGTTATCCTTAATGAACGGCTGGTTAACTAGAGTAACCTCTTTGAACCATTTGTTCAAGCGGCCTAAAGAAATTTTCTCAGCTAAATCTGCTGGCTTCCCTTCTTGAATAGCTAGATCTTTTCCGATAGCCTTTTCCTTCTCGATTAAATCAGCAGGAATACTCGCTTCGTTTACCGCTACTGGTGACATTGCTGCAGTTTGCATTGCAACATCACGCCCTACTGAAGTATCAACTGATCCAGAAAAACTAACAATAGTAGCTAGCCTGTTTCCAGGATGAATGTATGCAGTCACAGAATCTCCATTTAAGGATTGAAAATCTCCAATCTCAAGACGCTCACCGATTTTACCTGTTTCTGTAATAATCTTTTCTGCAACAGTCTCATCAGACCCTGGGTAGTTTAATGCTAGGAGACTGTCCTTACTCTCACAACCTTCTGCAATAGCGAGGTCTAAAAGAATTTGGGCAACTGAGATGAAAGCTTCGTTCTTTGCAACGAAGTCTGTTTCACAGTTCAATGACAAAACAACACCGTATGTTCCGTTCGTGTTAATGCCTGAGAGAATCGCTCCCTCACTAGCATCACGATCCGAACGTTTAGCAGCAACTTTTTGGCCCTTCAAACGAAGAACTTCAATTGCTTTTTCCATATTCCCTTCGGCTTCTTGGAGTGCGTTTTTGCAATCCATCATGCCTGCTCCCGTTTGCTTACGGAGCGTGTTTACTTCAGCAGCTGTAATGCTCATGATTGTGTAATTGTAGTCTTAGTAATTAGGCTTTAGGCTCCTCAGTTACCTTCGTAGCAGCAGGTGCTTTCTTAGCAATCTTTTTACGAGGTTTTCTAGCTGGAGCTTCTTTGGCAGGTGTCTCAGCAGGAGCTTCTTCAGTTGCCTCACCTGCAGCAGCTTCTTCCGCTAGTGCTTGTGCTTCGACAGCTTCCTTAGCTTTTTCAGCTTCCGCAGCCTCTTTTACTTTTTCAGCTTTAGCATCGCTTGACGCTTTTTCAGCTTGACGCTCGTTTAATCCTTCAGCTACTGCTTCAGCAAGTGCGCGTGTGATTAAGTCGATAGACTTCGACGCATCATCATTCGCTGGAATCACGAAATCAACTGTACGCGGATCGCTATTAGTATCAACAATAGCGAAAACAGGGATGTTTAATTTCTTAGCTTCTGCTAATGCAATGTGCTCCTTAGTAGTATCAACAATAAAAATCGCGGCTGGTAGTCGAGTCATGTCGACAATTGAACCGAGGTTCTTCTCAAGCTTTGCTCTCTGACGTGCTACTTGAAGACGCTCACGCTTAGATAGAATAGCAAGAGTTCCGTCAACTTCCATCTTATCGATTTGGGTCATCTTACGAATCGCCTTACGGATAGTACCGAAGTTTGTCAACATACCACCTGACCAACGCTCAGTAACGTAAGGCATGCCTACGGTTTTTGCGTGAGTAGCGATGATATCCTGTCCTTGCTTCTTTGTAGAAACAAATAGAATCTTCTTTCCGCTTTTAGCGATTTGCCTCATTGCTGCTGCTGCTTCGTCTATCTTAATGATAGTCTTATACAGATCAATGATGTGAATTCCTTTCTTCTCAGCGAAGATGTAGGGCGCCATATGTGGATTCCACTTGCGCTTAAGATGGCCGAAATGAGATCCGGCTTCTAGTAATTGGTCGAAATTTGTACGAGCCATGATGGTTTACTTTCCTGGTTTAAACAATTCCTAAGTAGCCACTCGGGTGAGTCTTAAGAATTTGGATGCTAAACGAATTAATAATAAATGAATACGTGTCAGGCAGCTGCCATTAACGTTTCGAGAACTGTTCTTTTTTACGAGCTTTCTTACGACCGAACTTTTTACGTTCAACCATACGTGGATCACGAGTTGTTAAGCCTTGTGCTTTTAAAGCTGGCTTATACTCAGGATCTATTTCGATTAATGCTTTTGAAATCGCCAGGCGTACTGCCTCAGCTTGACCTGTGATACCTCCACCACTTACGTTAACTTTAACATCATACTTCCCAGAAGTCTCTGTTATCTCAAACGGCTGGTTAATCTTGTACTGTAGTGTTCCTGTTGGAAAGTAGTCTTTGTAATCACGCTTGTTAATTGTGAAAGCACCCTTTCCGTCTGAAAGGTATAGGCGAGCTACTGCGTCTTTACGACGACCTGATGTATTGATTACGTCCATTATTTAGTTTTGAAGGTCATAACAGTTGGCTGTTGAGCCTCATGCTTGTGGTTAGGTCCTACATATACGTGCATGTTGCGGAAAAGAGCACGGCCCAAAATGTTTTTAGGTAACATCCCTCTTACAGCCTCTTCAACCATAGAAAATGGTTTACGAGCCATAACCTCAGCTGCTGTGCGTGTGCGTTGGCCACCTGGGTAACCAGTGTAACGCATGTAAATTTTTTGGTCCCACTTCTTACCTGATAGAGAAATCTTCTCTGCGTTGATGACTACTACGTAGTCACCACAATCAGCGTGTGGTGTAAAGTTAGGCTTATGCTTTCCACGAAGTAGCTTAGCGACTTCAGAAGCGATTCGACCTAGGGTTTGTCCCTCAGCGTCGACTAATAGCCATTTCTTATCTGCGTTCTCCTTATTAGCGGAGAGAGTTTTGTAACTTAAAGTATCCACAGCGAATGTGTTGCGTGTTCAAAATTCCCCAAATTTTGGGGGTGCAAAGATAGCCAAGGACTGTTGATAACCAAGTGTTTTCTACTAACAAAGTTAATTATCTTTCTTTATTTTCTTTTTTCTCAAATCGAAACTACAAATTAGCGTGTGTTCTGTCCACGGATCAGTTCCTGTTCGGGGTTGTTGAATCTGGTATCCAAGAGTTAAATACCTACGTTTTGCAATCTTTTTTTTCATGGAAATTCTCAGCCTTGTGTCGCTCCATTCATAAGTGCTGTATACTGGCCTAAAAAACCACTCAGCAGAGAAGCTTAATCTAACACGTTTTGATGCTTTATAATAAAGCGTAGGCTTAAGACGTACGGCCTCGCTAAAATCAATTGCAAAACCTTCCATAGAGATGCCTTTATATCCTGTTTGGGCTTTGAGTTTAATCGATGTGCTCCATTTATCTGAGATGCCGTCCTTCCACCTTAATGCAGCGGAGACGCGCCTTAAGCTTTCCCATGAGTATTCATCCGTTCGAGATAGTCCTAGCCTAATGGAGCCTATAACTTCCATGTTATTTACAAGCTCGTGAGAGAAATCCGTGTTAATAAATGTGGTGCCTAGCCGCGTGACATCCCTATCCCATCTGGCCATAAACTCAATAGAAACATTATTATTTTTATTGACTTCACTGCTGACTGATGCTGAAGTCCAAACCCTATAGTCAGTCCATTGCCCCCATGTCGTAAACGAACAAAGGACAGAGGCGAGAGATAATAATGTGGCCTTTCCGGAGGTCATTAATAGTCGTCGTAGATGAGAATAGTTTCAAGCACCACCACTTCGTCTCTTTCGTCAATTATTACGGATTGGGAAATTGCCACTTTGGGAAGAGGTGAAGAGCTCGTTAAGATATCCTCTGAATAAACATAGATCGTGTAATCGCCAGTTCTAAGCCAATTAAAAGCAAAGTCACCATCTGGATTTGTAAATACCCTATCGTCAGGGCTCGTGTTTTCACCATAAACTATAAAAACTTCAGTGTCTAGAGCCGGTATCGTGTCTTCTGCTGATTCTGGATTGTTTATTTGATGACGTCTTTCTATCTCAACGGACCCGGTAATTGAGGCCCTCCCACCCTCTCCAGGAGTTCTGACGCAGGATGCAAGAGATAAAGCAATAATACCGCCTAAATAAAATACGGTGAGGAAAGTCTTAAAATTCATGTGTCTAATTTACGTGTCACGGCGCTATTACTCATCGTAACTTGCAGACTACATGCACACATCAGACAATTTTCACAACATTAACACTCTTCCGCTAGGCGAAGGAAGGCTTGAAGTTGTTTGTGGGCCTATGTTTTCAGGTAAAACCGAAGAACTGTTACGAAGAGTGCGTAGGTCACTTATTGCACATCAGCCAACTGTATTAATAAAGCCCGCAACTGACACGAGGTACGCAGTTGACGAGGTGGTATCTCACGATAAAAACTCGATGAAGTCAATCGTAGTTAAAAACAGTCGAGATATCTTAAACGCAATTGAGGTCAATGGAAGGCCAGCGCTAGTTATTGCAATTGATGAGGCACAGTTCTTTGACGACGACCTGCCTGACGTATGTAACGAACTTGCCAACAGGGGCTTGAGAGTGATCGTGGCGGGATTAGATCTAGACTTTACTGGCGAGCCTTTCGGTTGTATGCCTAAGCTTCTTGCTCTCGCAGAAGAGGTAACAAAACTACATGCTGTTTGTGTTGAAACAGGTCGTGCAGCTCACTTTTCACATCGAATTGCTGGCGGAGATAAGACTGTTGAATTAGGCGAAAAGGATTTATACATCCCTCTCGCCCGACATGCTTTTGTCGCCGGTAGAAAGAAGTAAGATGAGTACTACATCACATGTCACTACGTTGACTTTAGATCTTCAAAGGGTTAAAGAAAACTTATCGTGTGTGCGAAATCATCTTGCTAGGTCAGGAGGTAAAGAGCCCGGCGTTATCGCTGTGATAAAAGGATTCGGATACGGAACTGACGCTCCAGCAATGGCTCGCCTGCTAGCTTCTGAAAGCGTCGAGTATGTTGCTGTAGCTTATGTCGAAGAAGGTGTTCAACTAAGAGATTCTGGCTTTCATGGGAAGATTTTAGTTCTCAATCCAGACCCATCCACCTTCAATATGATGGGTGAGCACCTATTAGAGCCTAGCCTTATTTCATTAGCTCAGCTCGAAGAATATTTGGTTTGGGTAAAAAAAAACAAGAGTCAAATCAAGCCTATACATTTAAATTTTGATACTGGAATGCATAGGCTAGGGTTTCAGCCTGGACAGATTAATGTTATTGCAGAGCGATTGCGCTCTATCCCGGAGCTTCGTCTTGCCACCGTATATACTCATTTAGCTGCAACAGAATCTGAGATACATGATGAGAAAACCGAGGAGCAGCTTTCAAAGTTTACGAGTCTCGTGACTACCTTAAGGGCTGAGCTGAGCGGTAGCCCTTCTTTAGAGGGTTTTAAAACTCACTCACTGAATTCTTCCGGGGCGATAAGATTCCCTCAACATGGGATGGATTATGTGAGAGTGGGGCTCAGTTTATTAGGAACAGAGTTGTCTGAAGGCGAGATCGGATTGATGCCTGCTGCTAGTTTCAAAACTATTATTACTCAAGTCCAAACTATTCCAGCAGGTGAAGGAGTCGGCTATGGCTTTGACACCCCCACTGACAGTACACGAGATATAGCATGGCTTCCAGTGGGCTATGCCGATGGATATCCAAGGAGTTTGAGTAATGGCAAGGGAGTTGTTTCTATTGGCGGCCATTTAGCTCCGGTCGTAGGTAGAGTATGCATGGATTTAACCGCTGTTGACGTGACCGGGCTTAGTGTAAGTGTTGGAGACGAAGTCGAGTTGTTCGGCGATTCTGTGCGTATTGAGGACGTGGCACGAGCAGCGGATACAATCCCTTATGAACTTATCGCAAGAGTACACCAGAGGGTTATTAGACGAATAAAAAACGATTCGTAAAAACGGTAAATAAGAAACGCCACCCGCGTTCGGATGGCGTTTCAAGCCTTAACCAATAATCCTTGAGGTTTATCTCAAGGTTAATGTCGAAATCACGCGACATTGACTTTCTAATCGATATCTAAACGCATCTAGTTTGAAAAAGGTTGCGTAGAAAATGTTAAAAATGGTTTTTAAGTCCGATTCGCCTGTAAACTAAGGCTTCACAGGAGCTAGAGGAAGCTCTCTAGTACTTGCTTTACGAGCTCTCGCGGGCAACACCTTCTTCATCTTGTTGACGAAGTTCTCCGCTGTAATTCTATAAGCAGTGAGTTTTCCACCGTAAATTGTAGCTACACGAGGGGCTATCTTTTTATCGATGTGGAATGTTGTTTCTCGGGGGCGAGAAAACGCTCTTCCCGTAGCATGAGGTAGAACCCTAAGGCCTGAAAAAGATCCATAAATATTGTCTCTGTTGATCTCTTCCAAACGAGGGAAATAGGCTTTTGCAATCTCACATAGATAGTCTATTTCTGTTTCAAGGGCAGCCACAGTTGATGGGTCACCGGTAAATTTTGTTTCCGTAGTGCCGATCATGGTCATTCTTTTCCATGGCATTACAAATACTGCTCGTCTGTCTTGAGGAGCTTCGACATAGTACATCCCCGATGGAGAGGGTGTGTCAATAACAATGTGTGTTCCTGCTATCAGATCAAATTCTAATTTTGAAGGCTTTGGGAATACTTTTTCCAAAACCAGATTAGCCCATGGCCCTGCTGTATTAACTAAGAGTTTTGCTGAACATGTGTGGAGCGTGCCATTAATCGAGTATTCTACAATGTTATGATCGGTATGTACCGTAGCAGAAATAAATTCGGCTGGCATAGCTAGTTCAGCTCCCAGCGATTTAGCCGATGCCATAACCGCTCTTGTTAAGGCTGCATCATCCGTCGCGCCGTCTTTATACTTAAATACAGCCTGCAGGCCATCAGTTTTAAGACCGTCCAGCTGGTCCCATTTTTCTTTTGAAATCTTCTCGAAACGAGCGTCTTTTTTCAATTTCCCCAGTATAGCATACAGAGTAAGGCCAGCTCTTATCTCCCATGGCCGTCGTTTTGTGTGCTTGTAAATAGGTATATAAAACGGCTCTAGCCTTACTAGATCTGGAGCAAGTTTAAGAAGTAGCGTGCGCTCGCTTAAACACTCAAACACTAACTTAATCTGGGCTGTTTCTAAATACCTCAGGCCTCCATGAATTAGTTTGCTTGACTTACTTGAAGTGCCGTGCGCAAGAGCTGTCTTTTCTATAACTAGAGCAGAATAGCCTGCGGCTCCAGCTGCCTGAGCGACACCTGCACCGTGAATTCCACCGCCGATAATGACCATGTCGTATGTCTTAATTGAGCTAATCATGGCTAGAAATCATGTGCTCTATTTCCTTAGATTCAATACAACGAGCTCCTCTGTTGTAAAGCTCTCGAGCTAATTCTTTTGATACCACTTCGTAAATCACCCAAGTCCAACCACCTTTCCAAAGCCTACTTCCATCAACGGGAAGCATGTCTTTATCGGCGAACAAATACTCCGGTGATAGCGCTCGGCTTAACCCCTCCCCTTTTTCGTCGTAATTCAAAACCACCCATCCTATTTCTTTGAAACCCACCCCTTTTGCTAATGCCACCGCAGCTGCATTGAAGCTAATAAACACGCACGAGTCGATTGCCGACAAGCATGCTTTGCTGAGATATGCCATGCATTTTTCGAGGCCGTGATGGTTTATTGATTCTTGTTTTAACTCCACGAACGCTGTTACGCCTTCATTTGCTTTAACCCAAACCATAACCTCACGAACAGAACTTATAGATTCTAATTCGCTTATGCTTTTTAAATCCCCCTGTGTTGTTTCGAAAACACTTTTGTCAATTCCTGTGGTTCTTTTGAAGTTGTCATCGTGAATCATCAGAGGAAGTCCTTCAGATGTTATCTGCACATCGAACTCAACCATAGTTGCTCCTACGTTTATAGCCTCTTGGAGTGCACGAATCGTGTTCTCTGGGTATTTAGCCGCATAGCCTCTGTGCGCTACAGCGCAAATTTCGAATTTATTCAACTCTGCATCAGACATTAAAAACTGATTTAATCAAATCGTCATCTGCGTGATTTGCCACTGTGATTTTAAGTCTAGGTTCAGACTTCATGGCCCTAGCTATTGCCCATTCCGCTCCAGAATTTCTCGCCCAACTTCTTCTAGCTATGCCGTTATTTACATCAAAGTGTAGCATAGCCTTTAGCCTCCTTTCAGAATCCGAAGTTCCATCGAGTAACATCCCGAATCCTCCATTGATCACTTCGCCCCAGCCTACGCCACCTCCATTATGTATAGATATCCAGGTTGCACCTCTAAACCCATCTCCAATAACGTTTTGTATTGCCATGTCAGCAGTAAATGCGGAGCCGTCGTAAATGTTAGAGGTCTCCCTATATGGCGAGTCTGTTCCGCTAACATCGTGGTGGTCGCGCCCTAAAACAATGGGGGCCATAAGTGCTCCAGACTCAACTGCATCGTTAAAGGCTTTCGCTATTCTCATTCTACCTTCAGCGTCTGCATATAGAATTCTAGCTTGGGAGCCCACTACAAGCTTGTTTTCAGCGGCACCTTTAATCCACTGAATATTGTCGCTCATCTGCTGTTGTATCTCCTTCGGTGATGATGCTATCATTCCCTCTAAGACTTCACATGCAATCCTGTCTGTTAGAGCTAGATCTTCAGGCTCTCCACTTGTACAAACCCACCTAAATGGCCCAAATCCAAAGTCGAAACACATAGGCCCCATGATATCCTGTACGTAGCTCGGGTAGCGAAACGCTATTCCGTCTTCGGCCATAATATCTGCTCCAGCACGACTTGCTTCAAGCAGAAAGGCATTTCCATAATCGAAGAAATAGGTGCCTTTAGCTGTGTGTTTGTTTACCGCATCAGTATGTCTACAAAGGGATTCTTTTACTAGACGCTTGAACTTCTCCGGCTCCTCTGCCATTAATCTATTTGACTCTTCGAAGGTTATCCCTACTGGATAATATCCTCCGGCCCAGGGGTTGTGAAGAGAGGTTTGGTCTGAGCCCAAATCTATATAAACACCGGCCTTATCGAACTCTTCCCACACTTCCACAATGTTTCCCAAGTAGGCATAAGACACCACTTCTTTGTTCTCAATAGACTGCTTCACCTTCGCGACTAGCTCGTCGATTTCCTCAATAAGATGGTCAACCCATCCTTGCTCGTGACGCTTGTGTGCGGCGGCGGCACAGACTTCCGCACATACTGTTATGCATCCTGCTATATTGCCGGCTTTAGGCTGAGCTCCGCTCATTCCGCCTAGGCCTGAAGTGACAAAGAGTTTTCCCGCTAATGATCCATCTCCACCGAGCTTACGGCCTGCGTTAAGTACAGTGATGGTGGTACCGTGGACTATCCCTTGGGGACCTATGTACATGTATGAGCCGGCTGTCATTTGGCCGTATTGACTAACGCCAAGTGCATTCATTCGCTCTAAATCGTCTTGCGAACTGTGGTTCGGAATCACCATTCCGTTAGTTACTACAACTCGTGGTGCGTCTGGATGGGAAGGGAAAAGCCCCATAGGGTGGCCTGAGTATATGGACAGGGTTTGGGACGTGTCCATCTCGCTTAAATACTTCATCGTGAGGCGATACTGCGCCCAATTTGAGAACACTGCGCCGTTTCCGCCGTAAGTGATCAGCTCCTCTGGGTGTTGAGCTATGCTGTGATCTAGGTTGTTCTGTATCATCAGCATAATTGCTGCAGCTTGCTGACATTTCGCTGGATACCAATTCAGGGGTCGAGCTTTTATCACCTCGTTAGGCATGAATCTGTACATATAAATTCTACCTAAATCTTTTAACTCTGTTGCAAATTCTGGTGCTAGCGTTGCGTGCTGCTCTACTGGGAAATATCTAAGCGCGTTCCTTAACGCGAGTTCTTTTTCTATATAGGAAAGGATATCCTTACGAACTGGAGCGTGTGAAATTTCTGGATTAGGCTTTTTCGCTGGCGGCAACACCGGCGGTACTCCTTCTGTAATACTATTTCTAAATGTGTCAATATTCATTTTGCTGACTCTTTACGATAGGTTCCAGTCTTTTTATCAAAACCAAAAGGGCAATGCTTGCACCCACTTTCACAACAACGACCACGCTTTAGATGATATTTTTCAGTAAAAATAATAAAGCCCTCATCAGTGGTATAAAAATCCTCCGGTTCTAAGTTCGTTGCCATCGGTGTAAAGGTACGATTCCGCGACCTATGTAAGTGACCTTGTAACTACCTTTGGGGCTCTTCATATTTCATCTTAATGAGCGACTTCCTAA
>CAWVZZ010000023.1:0-15942 GCA_963934745.1 uncultured Flavobacteriales bacterium
AAAAAATAACCTCTCAACGATTTACCAAACTTTATCCACACTTGCCTTTTGCAGAAGTTCGCTTAAGTACTTTTGTATTGCGCTATTACGTTATTAATAATAATCCATAAAAATGAGTACTCAAGCTACCCCTGCCCTTTGTTCACAAATCCGTAGAGACATCGTCCGCATGGTACACGGGGCTCAATCTGGCCACCCTGGAGGCTCCCTTGGGTGTGTTGAATTGCTCGCGAAATTGTATTTCGATGTAATGACGGTAAACACCGAAAAATTCAATATGAACGGAACCGATGAAGATTTATTTTTCCTTTCAAACGGTCATATTTCACCTGTTTGGTACAGTGTGTTATCCAGAAGAGGGTATTTTCCTGTTTCAGAACTGGCTACTTTTAGGAAGATAAACTCTAGAGTCCAAGGTCATCCAGCTACTGAGGAGAACCTGCCGGGTATTAGAATTGCCTCAGGCTCTCTAGGGCAAGGGCTAAGCGTAGGTCTAGGTGCTGCAGAAGCAAAGAAGCTTAATGGCGAGGATACTTGGGTATACACTCTTCATGGTGATGGAGAACTTCAAGAGGGCCAAATTTGGGAGGCAGCGATGTATGCAGCTCACAATAAAATTGATAATATCATTTCATTTGTTGATTGTAATGGCCAGCAGATAGATGGGCCTTGTGAAGAAGTTCTTTCGCTGAAAGACTTAGCGGGTAAGTGGAAGGCCTTTGGATGGCATGTGATAGAGTGTGACGGTCATAGCCTAGGTGAATTAGGGAGCGCTATTGATGTGGCTCACTCTAGAAAGGGTTCAGGTATTCCTTGTATAGTACTGATGAGAACAGTAATGGGTAAGGGCGTTGATTTTATGGAGGGAACACATAAATGGCATGGTATACCACCTAATGATGAGCAACTTGTCGATGCACTTTCTCAACTAGACGGTTCTTTAGGAGATTATTAAAACTCGATAATATCGATGTCATTTAATAAGCACCAAATAATAAAACTTATCGTTTCTCTCAGAACATTAAACTCTGGGATATTATTAGTGTGTATTGCTCATTTTCAGCCCTCTAGTTTTATCGCGCAAGAGGCTATTATATCTCATAATACTAATGAGGGTGCAGGTGATGAGCCTACGAGGATTTTGTTTGTTTTTGATGCTTCAAATAGCATGAATACTTTTTGGAGTGGAGAACGCAAAATAAAGCTAGCAACGAGGTTACTATCTTCATCATTAGCATCATTATATGGAACTCCTAATTTGGAAGTTGGTCTTAGGGTATATGGACATGGCACCAAGCACGTAACGGGACTACAAGACTGTGACGACACAGAATTAATAGTGCCCATTAAACACGGGACTAGCCTCATTATTAAACAAGAATTATCGAGATTGCGAGCTCAAGGAACTACACCTATAGCCCGTTCTTTAGAGCGTGCAGGAGACGACTTCCCTGACTCCAATGGAAGAAATGTCATCATTTTAATTACTGACGGTATCGAAGCCTGTGATGAAGATCCATGTGCTGTCAGTAGGATGTTGCAGGTAAAAGGTATAGTAGTTAAGCCATTTGTAATAGGTATAGGAATAGAGGATAAATACAAGGAGTCATTGAAATGTGTAGGTAATTTCTACGACGCGTCAGACCCAGAGGTGTTTGAGGAGATCCTTGATTTGGTCTTAGAACAAGCTCTTCACAACACTACGGTACATGTAGAACTCATAGGTGATAATGGAATTTCTCAGGTGACAGATATCCCGCTCTCATTTACAAATACTAGGACGGGCATACATGAGCCTCAAGTGATTCATACATTAGGTTTTAACAATCAAGCCGACACTTTTTATCTAGATCCACTCCCGACCTATAAACTCGTAATACACTCATTACCTCAAAGAGGTATGGATAGTATCTATCTATCACCCGGTACACACAATACAATTCGTGTCCCTAAAATGTCTCATGGTGTTCTCACTCCGAAATTCTCAACAAATAGAAGGACAGACTATGGTCATGTGAATGTTGACATCCATGAAGCTGGAGTCTGTGAATCTTTCTTCTCGATGAAGATCGGTGGGTCTGTGACTTTATTGACAGGCAGGTATGATCTGTTTCTCCATACGACACCTCCAACTTGGGTTACTGACATTGTTATTTACGAATCGGACTTCACCGATATTACTATCTCCTCCCCTGGGTCCTTAATGTTACAGAGTAGTGTGGCTGGTTACGGAAGTATTATTGACGCCACGACTCTTGCGCAAGTAGTACAGTTTCAGGAAGGTAATCCTTCAGGTCGATACACACTACAGCCAGGTACATATACCCTCATATTTCGAGCAAGACAAGCTCGTTCCTCCTCTTACAGTATTAAAAAGACTTTCACAATATCATCGGGCTCAACCCATAATTTGAATTTACATGACTGATTCTTCAAGCTTTATAACTCTAAACCCTACTGAGTCAAAAGACACTCGTAGTGGATTCGGTGATGGATTGACACAGTTAGGCGCTTCACATCCTAATGTCGTTGCGCTTTGTGCTGATTTAACAGGGTCATTAAAGATGGGCGACTTTAAAAACGCTTACCCTGACAGATTCTTCCAAGTAGGTATTGCAGAAGCTAATATGATAGGCATGGCTGCAGGTATGACCATAGGAGGTAAAATACCTTTTACAGGTACGTTTGCTAATTTCTCTACAGGCAGGGTCTATGACCAAATCCGCCAATCTGTTGCTTACAGTGAGAAAAACGTTAAAATATGTGCTTCTCATGCAGGGTTAACTCTCGGAGAGGATGGTGCAACACACCAGATATTGGAAGATATAGGCATGATGAAGATGCTACCTAATATGACTGTTATATGTCCTGCTGATTATGAGCAAACAAGATTAGCAACTATTGCAATAGCTGACCATGTAGGTCCTGTTTATTTGAGATTCGGAAGACCTAAGGTTCCTGTATTTTATAAAGACAATGCTCCTTTTGTGATCGGTAAAGCTCAACACATGATGAGAGGTGATGATATTACCATCATCGCTACTGGACACCTTGTATGGGAGGCAATTCAAGCTGCTTTAGCACTTAAAGAGATGGGAATAGATGCAGATGTAATTAACATGCATACCATCAAGCCTTTAGATGAAGTAGCAATTATTGAAAGTGCTAAAAGGACGGGTAAAGTTGTAACTGCAGAAGAACATCAAAGAAACGGTGGCCTGGGTGGAAGTGTAGCTCAAGTGCTCGCTGAGCATCACCCTACTCCTATGAGAATGGTAGCCGTTGAAGACAGTTTCGGGGAGAGTGGTACTCCTGCACAGTTAATGGAGAAATACGGCCTTACAGCAGATTCAATTAAAAGGAAAGCCTTGGAATTGATAGGCTGAAGTATTTCAGGTTAGTTCGACATCTAGCTTAGCGAGAAGCTTATACAGCTTGTCTTTGTGTACTTTAGAAGCTGGAATGAGAGGTAGTCTTACTGCGTCCTCACATAATCCCAGATGCTGCATCACTGCTTTAACTCCAACAGGATTTCCTTCCTCAAAGATGGTGTTAATAATTTCTACTAGGTCTAAATGAGTGGTTCTAGCTTCGGTTACTTGACCGAATAGAGCTTGTTGAGTCATGTTGCCAAATATCTTAGGCAATGCATTTCCAATAACAGATATCACACCATCAGCGCCAGATGAAATCATCGCAAGTGTAAGAGCATCATCACCGGAAAACACTTGAAAACCATCGGGTTTATTATTCAAAATCTCGTCAACTTGAGATAAGTCCCCACTTGCTTCTTTTATAGCGCAAATGTTTGAAACTTGAGCCAGTTCTAGGGTGGTAGATGCGGTCATGTTCGAACCTGTCCTAGTGGGAACATTATATAAGATCACCGGCTTTGGTGATGCTTTTGCAACCGCTTTAAAATGTTCTACAATACCTTTTTGGCTGGGCTTGTTATAATGAGGGGAAGCACTTAACACGGCATCTATACCTTTAAAATCAAACGATTCAATACGATTGCAAAGAGCGGCGGTATCATTTCCGGCTAGACCTACGACAATAGGAAGCCTTCCTTTATTAAGTTCAATTATAAAGTCGAGTACACTTCTCTGTTCATCCAAACTCAAAGTGGGTGTTTCTGCCGTTGTCCCTAAAACCACAAGGAACTCACAGGAGCCGCTATTAATAAGATGCTCCGTCGTGTGTTGCAAAGAAACATAGTCAATTGCAGCCTTTGAATTAAATGGTGTAATCATTGCTACCCCTAGCCCGCTTAGTACTTTCATGTTATTGTATATTCATCTCGGATAGAATTCTAAAAGTCATATCCATATGGTTTTTCCAAATCTTAACAGAAGATTTATGTCCTCCTTCTTCATCTGAATTATCAAATGTATTATCCCGTACAACCTGAAAGTCGTAATCCATAATGTCCCATTCTGGTTGAGCTGCGACGACCTTCATTTTTGCTTTAGACTGCACTAACACGTGCTTTAATGGCAGTATCGGTTCTAGCTCAAGGTCTAATAGGATGTCGAATTCACAGTCGATAAAAGCTTGCACTTCTTTTTGAGGTTTTCCGTACCAATTCAGATCAGATTTGCAAAAATATCCACTATCTAGTTTTTTTACTAGCCAACCAGGGATATGTTTCTTATGGTTATCAACATATGAGAGCATTGATATTTTTTTAACTCCAACTTCCTCCTGGAGATATTTAGCTAAATCTTTAACTTCTCTATAGTGTGCATGATCTCTCTCAAGGTATAACAGGCCAATACTATGTGCATTAGAAAGGCAGCACCCTTTCCTCTCTCTGTTTTCGCCTTGTATTCGGCGTAAAACCATCATGCTAATTCTTTCTTTCCAATTCACACCTCAAATGTACATGTGGAATTTTATATGGCATGATTCCAGCAAACATTTCGTAAAATTGTATTATGAAATTATTATCAATATCACTTTTAGCTTTTGTTGTTGCATTTAGCTCTGGTTGCTCTTCTAAAATGGGTACTCAACTTAAGACACCTTTTTCTAGCAAATCCTATATGTCCAATGCTAAGTATTTCAGAGCCACAGGCCATGGAGTAAGCATAAGAGAACAAGTTGCGACTTCTAAAGCACATTTAGAGGCTCATAAAGATTTGGCCCAGCAAGTAACCACAACAATACAAGTTGTAAGCGATGCTTATTTACTAGATACACAAGGGGAACACGTAAACACGGCTATCGAAAGGTTTGAAAGCTTAGCTAGAGAAATCACTAACACTACCATTGGCGATCTAAGGAAAATAGGTGAGAAAAAATACGTAATGGATGATGATAGTTACTCAGTATATGTGGCCTATGAAATCAAAAAAACTGCGATGTTCAGGTTTTTGAAAAAGAAAGCCCGATTAGATGAAAAAATATCATCTCTAGAAAGAACTCAAATAATTAACATGTGTGATATGGAAATCGAACGAATCGAATCTGAGAAGTAAACCGGAGTAATTCTTACTATTATTTTATTAGACGACTGAATTCACTCTTAAACTTATCTAGTTTAGGAGTTATAACGGCCATGCAATAAGCTGATTCGGAATTCGTGGAGTAATATCCATGATGATAATGTTCAGCTCTGTAGAATTCTTTAAGCGGTTCCACGCTTGTAACAACAGGTTCTTTCCAAGCACCGCTTGATGTTGCTGAAACAACTGCAAATCTTGCAAGTGTAGCTTGAACACTGCCTGAAGTAAATATCACGGATCTGTAATGAGTACCTACATCATTTCCTTGCCTATTCAGGGTCGTGGGGTCGTGTGTAGAGAAGAACACAGCAAATAACTCCGTTAGATCAATTAACTCTGGGTCGTAAACAACCTTAACGACTTCTACATGTCCAGTTGCTCCAGTACATACCTGCTCGTATGTAGGGTTTTTTCTTTGTCCACCGGTATAACCGGGTAACACTTCTTTTACGCCTCTAACCTCTTCGAATACCGCTTCAATACACCAGAAACAACCTGCACCAAATACTATTGAATCAGATTGTGACACTTATACAGGTATGTTCCATCCGTAAATATCATCTTTATCTCCCCTTCTTAATCCTTCTAAAGCCGATTTTATTTGTGGTGCTACTATCCACGCTGATGGATTAGGTAAGTCGTAATCCCAGCTGTCAAACCCTATCGTACTCATTACAGATACAGTAGCAGCAGTACCAAGCCCAAATGCTTCTTCAAGGGTCCCATCCTTTGCTGCTTTTTCAAGCTCTTCAATAGAAATCGGACGCGATTCAACTTCTATCCCTAAATCCGTAGCTAGTTTTATAGCGCTTTTTCTAGTTATCCCATCTAATATGGTGTCACTCACTGCTGGAACCAGCATTTTCCCAGAAACAATAAAAGCTACATTCATGGTTCCACATTCTTCAATAAATGAATGTGTCGAAGCATCTGTCCATAAAAGCTGATCATAACCAGCTTCGTTAGCAAGTGTGGTTGGAAGAAGTGAACCCGCGTAATTACCAGCAGCTTTAGCAGCTCCTGTTCCTCCTTGAGCAGCTCTAGTGTAATTCTTTTCAATCTTAACTCTAACTGGTTTAGAGTAGTATGCGCCTACAGGGCATGTGAAAATGATGAATTTATAAGAATTACTAGCTCTAACACCCACATGAGAATCTGTTGCGAACATGACTGGACGTATGTATAAAGAAGCTTTGGATGAGTTAGGAACCCATTCGCGATCTAAATCGATTAATTCAGCAAGAGCTTGCATGAAAATATCCTCAGGAACTGAAGGCATACACATACGTTGTGCACTCAAGTTAAACCTCTTGATATTATCACCTGGGCGAAACATGCTCACACTTCCGTCAGGTTGACGATATGCCTTCATACCTTCAAAAATGGCCTGACCGTAATGAAGAACCATGCTAGCTGGACTCATAGACATTGGAGCGAATGGCTCGATAGTGCCACGCTCCCACTTGCCATTGTTATAATCCATAACAAAGATGTGATCTGAGAACACCTTGCCAAACGCAATGTCATCAAAATTCACCTGGCTTAATGAAGAAGTCTCACAGCGATTTATTTCGAAAGTTGAGTCCATAATCATCATTTAATTAGTCTTTTAGTGGGCTGCAAAGGTCGTCATTCTAAAGTGGTATATGCAAGTCATATTGCATTTAAGAACCCGCTTCACATAAAAATATTGTAAACACTAGTAAACACAAGGTGAAAATCCAGTGTTCAGGCTTGGAAAAGAAACTTGTTAGGGCTTACAACTCCAGACTTCACAGCGTACATAACGATTCCCGCAGTGTTTTTCACACCTAACTTCATCATGATGTTTTTCCTGTGAGTTGTAACTGTATGAGCAGAGAGAAATAGTATATCAGCTATTTTAGTGTTAGTGAACCCCTCCGATATTAAGCAAAGCACTTCTTTCTCCCTTTTGCTTAGAGAGATAGGGTCGCATGTTAGATCGACAACCTCTATGTCATTCACATCAATAGAGTCCTTCCTGATTGATTCGAGGATCTTTCCACAGAAAAAGCTTGACCCCTTTATAGTAGAGTCAATAGCCTCCACGACTTCTTCTAAAGAGCAGCTCTTCTTAATATAACTATCAACACCAGCACGCATTGCAGAAACAAACACATTGCTTCTTTGTACTGCAGTAATAGCTAGAATATTAATGGAGGGATAATCTCTCTTAAGACTGACTATAGTTTCGATATCAAAACCATCGCTTAAGAAATCAATAATTATTAGTTGGGGTGAAAACTCATCAATTGCCTCGAATAATTCTGCTTTATCCTCTGCCTCACCTATGACTTTAAATATATCCTGCTGAGAAATCAGAGCTTTAAGTCCAAACCTCCCCATAGTGCAGCTGTCTGCTATTAAGATAGAGTTTAGGATCATTATGATATAAATATATTTTTATTTGGAATCATTCTAGATTGCAAAAATACACTATTATTCTACAACTATCGACCTTCCCTCTACAGCTAGCTCACAATTTATAAACAGTTCGCGTGACTCAGCAAGTAAAGGCTTTAAATCTCTATACCTACTTGAGAAGTGGCCTATTATCATCTTCTTCACGTTTGCCTCAAGGGCTACTTTAGATGCATCTCTAGAGGTAGAGTGTAGAGTCTTAGAAGCGATCTTTTTATCCTTTTCCATAAATGTAGCTTCGTGATACAGCAAAGTAGCATTTTTTGCAGCATCAACTACTTTGAGCGAATAAGCGGTGTCTGCAGCATAGACGTACGACCTGCTTTGTAGTTGTTTGCTGCAGCATGTATCAGGTGTTAAAACACTTCCACATTCTCTAATGACATCTTCTCCCCTTTTGAGTTTGTTTATCTCGTGCTGCGCTAGACCAAACTTAATCTTTGCTCCTGACTTAATGTTTCTGAAGCCTTCAGTTTCTTTAATTCTATATCCACAAGTCGGGACTCTATGTTTTGTGGGGAAGGAAGTGATCGCGTATGATTCAGATTTGTGAATCTCTGTTATTTCATTAGCGTTTGTAGTATGGAATCTAACCTCAAATTCAATATGAGTGTCAGTCAAAAACCAAATCTGTTTTATCAGACCTTCTAATTCTTTAGGCCCAAACACATCTAATGGCAGCTTCCTCCCTAGTAAATTCATACTTGCAATTAACCCTGGCAAACCCATGATATGATCTGCATGCATATGACTAATAAGAATAAAACGGATCTTCTGAAACTTTATTCTGTTCTTCCTAAGAGTTAACTGTGTACACTCGCCACAATCTATCAGAATTAAATGATCGTGAATATTTACTATTTGAGATGTTGTCAAATAATAAGGGGTGGGTGCTGCTGCACCACACCCCAAAATTGTGAGATCAAATCGTCTCATTTCCGTTCACTATTATTATCTCTGTACAACAACACGATGAGTTCCCGTGCCTAGATCGTTAGAAAACTTAAGGATGTACACTCCTTCATCCCATGATCTTACATCTAAAGATGTAGAGCGTGTAAAGTTACCCTTCAACACATCTCTTCCCTGCACGTCATAAACATTATAAGAAGTGTTAGTAGAATAGTCAGTACTTATTGAAAAAGAACTACTTGAGGGGTTAGGAGCGAGAATCAACTTCAAGACTTCAATTTGATCAATCGAGTTCACAACAATGGAAATATCCTCAATAATCAAGATGCATCCATCTGCATCAAGGATAACTAAAGTATAATCCCCTGGGGCAACATTTATAAGGTCTTCATCTGTACCCACTATTACTCCGTTAACATCTGTCCAGGTATAAGTAGCTGAACCATTTATGTCGGTGATAGTCATATCTATTTGGCCTAAAGAAGTATCTGAAGCATCAGTAATCTCATATGTAGCGACCATTTCACAAATAACAGAAGAATCAACTACAATGATGTTTTCAAAGTAACTAGTGCATCCATCAGCCACGATTGTTACGTTGTAAATGCCAGGGCTAACATTTTCAAGATCTTCTGAGGTTCCAACGAGTAATCCGTCTTGGTTCGTCCACTCAAATGAGTCAGCAATAACACCATCTACTAGCGTGATGTCAATATTACCAAGAGTTCCGGCGTCTCCATCTGCGTCAATAACGACAGTGCTTTCAAGAAGGTTACAGTGAATGTTTAGAATGAAGTTTCCGAAAACTGTTGGTACAGAAAAAGCTTCTGCTATAGTCAACCACCCCAAAACATCAAGGTCTATTTGAAACACACCGGCTGTATTAGGAACTCCTTGAATTGACGCGCAATACTGAAGGCCTCCTAAAAATGAACAGGGGTTTCCTGAATCACCATTATTATTACAGAATACCTCAAGACCTAGCATCTCTGGTGTGTACACAATTAAAGTTACTGTGTCAGTAAAAGTAACAGAAACTAATTCTAATGAATCTATTAATAACTGTGGCGGATATGTTTCATCTACATCAGAAGCATAAGTAGGTATCAGAAGATCTAAAACGTCGAAATAATCTTCATCGACAGTACCAGTAAGAAAAGTTTCCCCAAATGCAGGGTCGGGGCTAACGCCAAATCCTACATCTCCGAAATCGTAATCGTTTTCACATTGACCTACAGCAGTAGCCGTTATCAATAAAAGAACAGATAAAACAGAGTAAAATTTATTCATCTTGTAATAATTATTTCAATTTATAAAAAGCCGAGTTCTCTCTCCTGCTCTTCCATATATACCAAATCTACGGCTTCATCTACAGTTGGGACTATAATAAAGTCATCTTCTGATGCTAAAAGATTTATTAGACTCATCGCTTTAGTGTTAACACATGAAAGCACAAATGAGCCTTTGGAGCTATGACAAAGGTCTCTGACAAATGATAAATCATTCATCCCGATCTCATTAAGAAAATCCGTTTTAGATAAATCTAAAACCATATTTCTCCCACCTTCATCATTTATAATAGCGAACGTGTTTCGAAATTCATCCGACACAGAACCATCTAGCTTCAAGATGTTAGCCGTTATTATAGCTACTTGTTCTATATGTTTTACTGTAAACTTCACAAGTTTCAAAGATAGCTTATCTACTTGCTAATAAGTACATGATAGCCATTCGAGTTGCTACACCGTTTTCAACTTGATCAAGTATTATTGAGTGCTGGCTGTCAGCTATTGAACTTGAAATCTCCACTCCTCTGTTTATAGGTCCAGGGTGTAAAATAGTTAGCTCCTTATCTAATCGATTCAGCCTTTCATGCGTTAGACCAAAATTCATCGTATACTCCCTTATAGACGGGAAGAACCTAATGGCTTTAGCATCCCCCTGACGTTCTAGCTGAATGCGCAGCATATTCACAACATCTGCCCAAGCAAGTGTCTCATCTAGATCATGGCTGACCTCTACACCCATTGATGCCATATGCTTGGGTATTAAAGTGGCTGGGCCACACACCCTAACTATTGCGCCCTGTAGCTTAAGAGCTAAGATGTTTGAGATTGCTACCCTCGAATGTCTAATATCGCCCACAATAGCAACCTTCTTGCCCCTCAAATCGTCACCCAGCCTCTCCCGTATACTGAAGCTGTCAAGAAGTGCCTGAGTGGGATGCTCATGTGTACCGTCTCCTGCATTAATAATAGTAGTGTTTACTTTATTCGCAAGAAAGTGTGGCGCTCCTGGATGAGGATGTCTCATCACAATCATATCAACTTTCATCGCTAAAATGTTGTTGACTGTGTCGACAAGGGTTTCACCCTTATTTACCGACGAACTCGAAGCTGAAAAATTAACAACATCGGCTGACAATCTTTTTTGGGCTAATTCGAATGACAGCCTTGTGCGTGTCGAGTTCTCGAAGAACAAATTAGCAACAGTTAAGTCTCTAAGTGATGGAACTTTTTTTATGGGGCGATTAAGTACTTCCTTAAATTCTGAAGAAGTTCTAAAGATCAATTCTAGATCATCGCGTGTCATATCGCGAATACCTAGCAAGTGATTAACCGAAAGCTCGCTCATTCAGGTTTTGTATTAAAGAGTATTACTCTATCCGAATCGTTTTCTTCAGCCCACTCTACAACTACGTGCTGATCACCAATACTGTCTATTTGTTGGCCTATGTAGGTAGGTTCTATGGGTAGCTCCCGCCTAAATCTCCTGTCAATCAGTACAGCTAATTCAACTTTGTCTGGCCTGCCGTAGGCTAGTAACGCATCAAGTCCGGCTCTAATAGTTCTCCCAGTAAATAACACGTCATCTACGAGTATCACCTTCCTCCCTTCTACCAGAAAGTCCATGTCATTCACATTAGGAACAATGGCTTTATCCTTCATCCTGAGGTCATCCCTATGAAATGTAACATCTAAGGCACCTATCCTAACTTCATGGCCGTTAAGTAGTTCTGTGAGTCTAGACTGTAGTCTTTCAGCAACTCTAACACCTCTGGGCTGAAGACCTACTAGGTCAGTATTAGAAAAGTCATGATGCTCGAGCAGTTGATGCGCGAGCCTGTCTAATATGAGAGCGAATTGATCCGCTGGAATTAGGACTTGAGAATCCATGGGTGCAAAGATAGGGATAAGAAAAAGGGAGGCGATGCCTCCCTTTCATTTTCTTTTATATTAGAATAAGCTTATGCTTTTTTAGCGGCAGCTTTCTTAGCAGCTGGTTTCTTTGCTGCTGCTTTTTTTGCTGGTGCTTTCTTAGCAGCTGGCTTTTTAGCAGCTGGCTTTTTAGCAGCAGCTTTCTTAGCTGGAGCCTTCTTTGCTTTTGGCTTTTCTTCAGTTGTTTCTTCAACAGCAACTTCTGCTGGGGCTTCTTCAACTGCAGCTTCTGCTGGGGCTTCTTCAACTGCAGCTTCTGCTGGGGCTTCTTCAACTGCTGGAGCGGCCTCCATAGTTACCTTTAACTGGGATAATACATCTAGATCACCTAGAGTGTTCTTTTCTGTATTTGAGTTAATTGCATCCATCATTCTAGAGTTTCCAGAACCTGAAGACTTAGACCCAGTAGGTCTAGGCTTACGATCTTTCTTCGCTGGCCCTTCTTCGTGTGTTCTCAAGTGGCTAACAGTAATACGCTTTGCGTTACGGTTAAACTCAAGAACTACAAACTCAGCAGTATCGTCAGAGCTTAATGCTTCTCCGTCAGCTTTGTTAAGGTGCTTGACATGACAAGTTCCTTCTAAACCGTAAGGAAGAGCGATAACAGCGTTTGAACTATCAATCTTCATAACTGTAGCTTGATGCTTTGATCCAACAGCAAATACTGTTTCAAACACTTCCCATGGATTCTCTTCAATCTGCTTATGACCTAGGCTCATTCTACGGTTCTCCATATCGAGCTCCATAACAACAACCTCAATTTCATCACCTACATTACAGAATTCAGATGGGTGCTTGATTTTCTTAGACCAGCTTAGGTCAGAGATGTGTACTAAACCGTCAATACCTTCTTCTAACTCTACGAATAATCCGAAGTTAGTGAAGTTACGAACCTTACCTTTTTGCTTAGACTCTAGTGGGTAGCGCTTGTCGATTTCCTCCCAAGGGTCTGTGCTTAATTGCTTTAGACCTAGAGACATTTTTCTTTCCTCTCTATCAATGCTGAGTAGAACACATTCAATATCCTCACCTACTTTTAAGAAGTCTTGTGCACTTCTTAAGTGTTGCGACCAAGACATCTCACTTACGTGAAGTAAACCTTCTACGCCAGGAGCGATTTCTACAAATGCACCGTAATCAGCCATTACAACAACTTTACCTTTCACCTTAGTTCCTTCAGTTAACTCTTCAGTTAATGAATCCCATGGGTGAGAAGTTAATTGTTTCATACCTAAAGCGATACGACGTTTGTCATCATCAAAGTCTAGAATAACAACGTTAATCTTAGCATCTAGCTCAACTAATTCTTCCGGATGACCTACACGGCCCCAGCTCATATCAGTAATGTGAACTAGTCCATCAACACCACCAAGGTCAACGAATACACCGTAAGATGTAACATTCTTCACAGTACCCTCGAGTACTTGTCCTTTCTCTAGACCTTTAATGATTAGGCGTTTCTGCTCCTCAAGTTCTGCTTCAATAAGAGCTTTGTGAGATACAACAACGTTTTTAAACTCGTGGTTAATCTTAACCACTTTGAATTCCATTTGTTTACCTACGTACTCGTCAAAGTCACGAATAGGCTTAACATCCACTTGTGAACCTGGTAAGAATGCCTCTAATCCAAAGACATCAACGATAAGTCCACCCTTAGTGCGGCACTTAACAGTTCCTTGAATAATTAGGTCCTCATCTTTAGCTTGATTAATCTTCCCCCAAGCCTCGTAAATACGTGCTGTACGGTGACTAACAACTAATTGTCCGTTCTTATCCTCTTGCTTCTCAACGAATACAGCAACTGTATCGCCGGGCTTAAGATCGGGGTTGTAACGAAATTCTGAAGCAGTAATAATACCTTCAGACTTGTAACTGATATTAACTACAACTTCCTTTTTACCAACAGTTAGTACTGTTCCGGTAACTACTTGTCTGTCTTCAATTAAAGTTAGATTTGACTCATATAAAGCTTCAAGCTTTACACGCTCTTCTGGAGTAAAGTCGTCTTGAGTTGACTCAAACATATCCCAGTCAAAATCTCCTGTAGGCTCTGCAAGTTCACGTGGCTCAGTAGGTCTAGGCTCAAGCTTAACTGTCTCTGGAGCAACTTCTGTAGCAGCTTCAGGAGCAACTTCTGCTGGTGCTTCAGGAGCAACTTTTGCTGCTGCTTCAGGAGCAACTTCTGCTGGTGCTTCAGGAGCAACTTTTGCTGCTGCTTCAGGAGCAACTTCTGCTGCTGCTTCAGGAGCAACTTCTGCTGCTGCTTCAGGAGCAACTTCTGCTTCTACAGATGCTTCAACTTCTGCAGCGGCTTCTGCTTCAGGAGCAACTTCTGCTTCTGGAGCTGATTCCTGGGTTGTTTCAACTTTTAATTCTGGTGTAGCATCTTCTGCTACTTGCTCCACTTGTGGAGTCTCTGTTGTTTCCTGAGTCGCGTCATTTGTTTTTGCGTCTTCAGGTTTTTGGGTTGCGTCATTCATGGCGTGTCCCTATAATTTGTATGATTTACCTAAGTGAGGAAGGCAATCAGACTGTAATTCCACGGATAGTACCTCACTGCTACCCGATTTGAGGGCGCAAATATACGGTATTATTAAAGTACAATCAAAATTTGAGAGCTCATTTCAATGTTTGGATTCACATCTGATACGATATAGTAAATACCTGAGGGTAAGTCGATAGTATTAAATTCATTACCTAGGATGCCTCCTGCCCTTGCTCCTGTAGAATTATAAATGATCGCATCATGAGATGAAAACAAGGGAACACTTCGTTTTATTGGGTTTGGGAATATTGAAAACGGTTGACGAATAAGGTCATATACTGATGTCACACACACATTGCAGTACTCGGGTGTAGTCTCCGTTGAAAGGAACTCTCTCCATGGGCCTGTTCCATCGACATCTCTACCCCAACTATAATCTAAAGGCAAAGCCCCGAAATGAACAGAATCTGCAATAGAGAAGCCATCTATAGACCTAAGGACTAGAGCCTCACCATCATTGTTGAATTTGAAATTAGTGTGATTCCAACCTTGTGAGCCATCTTCATCGGCAAAAAAAAGAATGTACTCTCCAGGAGCTATTGTTGTTGAGTCAGGTACATCTAATGGGACTTGCCATTTAGTCGGATTATTTAAACGGTCAGTTAAGTAATACCCTCCTAAATCAACTGTTGTAGTTCCAAGGTTGACAATTTCAAACCAATCTTCATGTGCACCTGTGATATCAATGGTATCTAGGAGATTATTCGACTGTAACTCATTAATAGCTAGGTAAGCGGGCTCGATAATGAATAAAGAGTTTGTCACTCTAGGTGTGGGAATAGTAAACCATCCAGATGAGGGAGAACCATCTGTAGAGCGTCCCCAGCTAACATTAAGGTCACCCACTTGATACGAATATGTATCAGCGACATTACCGTCGGGACCGTTCAATGTAATGTCAACAGCTTCAGATGATGGTATGAAATCTATGTGATGACCACCTTCCCATGGCTCACCGTCCATCCATAACAGGAGATGACCGTCTGCTTCAATGGTGAGGTCGAAGGGAGCGTTAGAGGGGAGAGTGTAGGTTTGGGCTAAAGAATTAGAAATAGTATACCCACTTAGATTAACCTGGAAGGGGTTCGGATTGAAAATCTCTATCCAAGGGGATAATTCCATGCTTTCGTCTACTAAATTAGATTCATTGAGAATTAGTATTTCATTTATATAAAGCAAGGGTGTGGGTGAGATTAACAATGTGTTTTCGTCATCTGGAGTGGAGTTGTCGAAGTATATCCAGTTATCACACGCATCACACTCTCGGCCATAGCTGACATCGGTTTGTTGCATGGGGAAGACTATGGAATCTATAATC
>CAWVZZ010000024.1:0-15330 GCA_963934745.1 uncultured Flavobacteriales bacterium
TGTCTGTTGTATAGCGTATTCGTTTTAGCTCATGTTAGCTCCGAAGACCATTGCTCCCTTTTCTCTAGCATCCCAAAGCTTTACAGCATCGTCACCATGAATGTGGGCCTCACCTACAACATATTTATTGATGGTAAGATCGTGAAGTTCAGCTTCATGTGTGTGTTCTCCGTACTGAACTAGCTTCACGTGGCCGTGGTCCTCTTCAAGCACTACGGACTTATCTCCATCATTATATGGTTCAGCTAATGCACCGAAATGGTGATCCATGTAGATAGCTGTTCCTTTTGGTAATATGTGAGATTCGTCGTGATCGTCAGTAACAGTCACTTCTTTAGCTAGAGTGAACATTCCTCCACCTCCGTGGATAAAGTGAGACCACTCCCATGCTTGAGAACCTAGGAAGAACGCGCCACCGATAATAGTAGCTAACATCCAACGCACTACTCCTCTTTTATCATTCCTGTGTCCGGCTTCAACCGCTAATACCATAGTAACAGACGAGACAATCAAAATGAATGTCATTAAAGCTACATAAATCAATGGATATTCACCATCTAATCCAGGTAGAGCACGGAATACCTGCTCGCCTATAGGCCAAGGACTTTCACTAGCAGTACGAGAAAACCCGTACGCTACAAGAAGCCCACTGAATGTTAAGGCATCTGAGACGAGGAAAAACCACATCATCATTTTTCCATAAGACACACTGTATGGAGAGATACCTCCGCCCCAGAGTTCTTTTGAAGATACGTTGTCGTTTGAGTGTCCTGACATTGTCAAATAGGATTGCTAATTTGGATGCAAATTTAAGGCACGAAATGCGAAAATGGCTCTACTTCAGAAAAAGCACATAAAATAAAACTAACCAGAGGCCACCGATAAAATGCCAGTATGCATTTAGCATTTTGAAAAGGACATTTTTTGTCGAGTCAGTTTTCGATTTCATTAAAATTAAAAAATTTGAAGCTAGAAATAATAATCCGAAAACAAGGTGTAATAAGTGCATGAAAATCAACACCCACAAGTAGCCGCTGCTATTGTTAGTGAGGCTTCTCACCTTGCTCGTGATGGGTGTGGTCATAAGCGGGTCGTTGGGTGCATAAAGCTGATACTCGTTGTAGAGAAGTGCTTCACCGTCGACTCTGATTTCGTAATCAAATCCGTACACAGCGGTACTTGTGGTGTCTACGAGTTTCTCAATTTCATTCCAAGATGTAGCCGGACCAAACTCGGTTGCATGTGTTTCCCAACCTCCACCTAATTCAGTTATTGCTTTCCACCCAGAAAATTGAGAAACACCGAATCCTAATCCTAGGATTAGAGTTAGAATTAGAAATAGTTTTGCCTTGCTGAGCAAGCCTTCTTTTTGGGCTTTATAACCCATATACATAGTAGCTGAAGATAGAATTAGGATTACGTTGCTGACCCAAAACTGACTTGGAGGAGTGAAATGAACCCAGTACTGACCCATACTACTCACTATGTATGCACTTAAGAATCCGGCGAAGAGCATCACCACGGCAAACATTATTAAGTACATCAGCATGTTCAATGCTGAATTTTGTGCGTCCTTTTCCATATTAAAGTTTATCTAAAACGTAAATGATTTGTACTAGCGGGAGGTAAACAAAGCTTGCGAACATCAGCCTTCTAGCGGCATCCCTTGAAAGAGTAGTCTTGAGTTTGAAGGCATAATATGAAAACCCCAAACCAGCTATTACGGCAACTGCTAGAGCGATGTTTCCGACCATGGGTTCTCCATTAGGTAGTGCCCAGGGTAGTAGGCTTGCTGGAATGCAGAATAGGGCGTAGAGTAAGATTGTTTGGGCAGAACGATCGGACTTGCCGGCATTATATGGGAGCATCTTGTATCCCACTTTTGCATAATCTTCATGAGCAAGCCATGCGATAGCCCAGAAGTGTGGGAATTGCCACATGAACTGAACGGCAAAGAGTACGCCCGGTTCTATTCCGAACTCGCCAGTTGCAGCTACGTATCCTATCATTGGAGGTAGCGCACCGGGAATGGCCCCCACGAAAACGCATAGTGAGGTTTTTGATTTCAGGGGAGTGTATACAAAAGCGTATATAACGAGTGCTATAACTCCAAGTAAAGCAGAAAGAGGGTTGAGGAGGTATAGACAACCTATGCCTATAATTCCAGCCGAAACACTCCAAGCCCAAGCCGCCTTCACACTCATTCGGCCAGTAGGTAACGGCCTATTAGCTGTGCGCGTCATGATAGCGTCAGTGTCGCGCTCGAAGATTTGGTTTAAACCATTAGAAGCTCCAGTGAGTAAATACCCACCCACAGTTAGTAGCAACATGGTCCGAAGGTCCACCTCGTCAGCGCCCATAAACCAGCCAAGTACGGCCGACATAACCACGAAAAAGCCTAGCCTTAACTTGTATAACGTCCCCACATCTTTCAATAGTGAAGGCTTTTCAGTTGATGAGTTTTTCACAGCCATTTTGTAGTGCAAAACTACGTTAGCATTGTTACTCCTGTGTTACTCTGGTGAGTAATTTTGGCAAACAGATTTTATTCCCTTTTCCAACTCTATAGAAGCTGTCCAGCCCATAGACTTCATGAGACCTACGTCTAGCAATTTCCTCGGTGTTCCGTCTGGTTTTGATGTGTCCCAAACTATTTCTCCTTTGTATTTAACTACTTCGGCTATCATCTCTGCGAGCTCTTTTATGCTTAAATCCGTTCCAGTCCCCACATTCACCCAGCCGCCTTTATTATGGTTATCCATAAGGAATAGACATGCATCAGCTAAATCGTCAACGTGTAAGAACTCCCTTTGAGGGGTGCCGCTACCCCAACATTTGACCTCGCTTTCACCTGCCTTAACGGCTTCGTGGAATCTCCGTATCATAGCGGGGAGTACATGGCTTCTGTCGGGATCGTAGTTATCGCCCGGTCCATAAAGATTCGTGGGCATAGCTGAAATGAAATTACATCCGTATTGGGCCCTAAATGCGTCACACAGCTTAAGTCCGGCAATCTTCGCGATAGCATAAGCTTCGTTCGTGGGTTCTAGCTGGCCTGTTAAAAGTGCGGCTTCTGGTATGGGTTGTAATGCGTGTTTCGGATAGATACAAGAGCTCCCTAGAAACAGAAGTTTCTCAACCTGATGTTTATGAGCCGATTTTATGATGTTAGCAGTGATAGCTAAGTTGTCTGCGAGAAAATTAGCTGGGTATGTCTTGTTCGCGAGAATACCCCCAACTTTAGCCGCTGCGAGATATACGTGTTGTGGTCTTTCAGAGCTGAAAAAATCCTCCACCGCACTAGCATCTCGAAGGTCTAATTCCATTGAAGTCCTTTTAATGATGTTGGTTTGGCCTCTAGAATTAAGAGCCCTAATTATAGCTGAACCCACCATTCCATTATGCCCAGCGACGTAAATGGATTTTTCAGTATCGATATTTTCTATTGTTTCCACGTTGAAAAGATAGTTTAATTATTAATGTCAAATGCTTTCCTCAGTCCGTCACCTAACCAAGTAAAGGAAAGCACTAAGCTCGCGATTAATGCCCCCGGCAGAACCGCAAGCCACGCAAGGTCTGTCGTAATTAAATGATAGTGTTCTTTTATAATATTCCCCCACGACGGTACTGGAATACGTGCTCCCACACCTAGAAAACTCAATCCAGACTCTATTAAAATTGCTGCTGCAAAATTCGCAGCCGCAACTACGATGATGGGTCCTAGAGCATTAGGTAAGATGTGCCTGAACATGATGCGAAAGTCTGAAAGCCCCAGAGCTTTGGCCGCTTGCACGTATTCTAACTCCCTCAAGGATATGAATTGGCCTCTCACTATTCTCGCCACTTCAACCCACATAGTTAATCCTATAGCGACGAATACCTGCCAGAATCCCTTCCCGAAAGCTAGGGTTATTGCGAGTACCATTAAGAGTGTGGGTACAGTCCAAACCACCTGCAAAAACCAGCTCACCACCGCGTCTATTCTCCCTCCCTTATATCCAGCTAACGCCCCTAGGAATAGTCCTATAATTAGACTTATCAGAACGGCGATTCCCGCTACGGATAACGATATGGCACTTCCAGCCATGAGTCTGCTTGCGAAATCTCTACCGTATCTATCACTCCCGAGAACGAAGTAGATGCTCTCTCCCTCTTCACTAACCATTTCACTTCCGGGCGGCAGTAGACTCATCTCCAGGTGCTGATCATTAGCATTGGGAGAAGGGTCAGGCCGTAATAGTGGCCCTGCAATTGCGATAAAAACCCACAGACATACCCAAAATAGACCAGCCATTGCTAGTTTTTCTGATTTAAGGCGGTGCCAGATAGTGTTACTCACTTTCATGTGTCTAAGTTAAGAGAATATTGTACTTTAGTGACGATGGAAAAAGTGGAGAAAATCATATTAGGGATAGACCCAGGAACCACTATTATGGGTTATGGAATTATCCGTGTTAAGGGTAAATCAGAAGTCGAAATGATTGAAATGGGAGCCCTTCATCTCTCAAAATATTCAGACCACGCTCTAAAGCTGAAGAAGATTTACGATAGATGTGTTCAGTTGATAGAAACACATAACCCAGATGTAATGGCCGTGGAAGCTCCCTTCTTTGGAAAGAATGTTCAGTCGATGTTAAAACTCGGAAGGGCTCAGGGAGTTGCTTTTGCAGCCGCTCTTAGTCTCGACCTCACCATTGCTGAATACGCCCCTAGGAAAATAAAAAAATCTATCACAGGATCTGGTGCAGCATCGAAAGAGCAGGTTGCAGGAATGGTCCAAAGAACTCTTAAGCTCAGGGATGAAGATATGCCTAAGCAGCTCGACGCCACGGATGGTATTGCCGTAGCACTTTGCCATCATTACCAATTATCATCTCCTACAATGCAAAGTGGTGGGACTGGTTGGAAAGCTTTTATTAAAGACAATCCCTCTAGAGTTAAACGCTAGTTATGTTTATGCGCCTAGAGCGTCGAGTTTAGCGAAGTTGATACCCTTGCGAATTCCTTAGAGAAATTGTCAACCTATTGGTTGACTTTTTTACGGTACTTTGAGCATAGGTTTATCAGACCGAAGCAGACTTGATAACTCGAGTTATCATTTCTTCAATTGAGATTCCCGCTTCTGCTAACTGTTGAGGTAGAAGACTCACTTTTGAAAAACCGGGCACGGAATTTATCTCTAAAATTGCTGCTTCTCCACCTTCAACTAAGATATAGTCTATCCTGACCATGCCCTTGCAGTCCAATTGTTGATAGACCTGAATTCCTATAGATTCCATCCTTATTCTTACTGAGTCAGAAAGGTCAGCTGGCGTTATTTCACGACTAGCTCCTTCGTATTTGGCCTCGAAATCAAAAAATAAATTTTTTGTAATAATCTCAGTAATAGGCATTGCCATAGGGGAGAGGTTTACGCCAGGAACTATTCCCATCGAAAACTCTCGGCCTTCAAGAAACGCTTCCACGAGCACCGAAGTACACTCAGTGGAAAATGCGAATTCTATTGCCTCTAGTAAATCTTCCTGTCTTTCGACTCTAGAAATTCCTAAGCTTGATCCGCCTTCATTAGGTTTCACAAAGCAAGGGAAACTCACCTTTTTACCTATTTTCTCGTAATCGACCGAAGATAGGTTCTCAGATTTGTCAATCTTAACAGCATCAGCTACAGTATATCCTGCCTTTCTAAGTCTTTCTGTCGTGTAATACTTATTGAATGTTCCACTTACTGATTCAGTAGAACCTGTTGTGAATGGAAGTTTAAGCTTTTCGAAGTACTGTTGAAGAATCCCATCCTCTCCGGGCGTGCCATGAACCATTATAAATACAGAGTCAAATGTATTCGTCGTGCCAGAATGATCAATCCAAGAAAAGTCCTTTTTATCAATATCATATGACTCACCCTCAGATTCCACCCACCAATTTTCCTTAAATATCCTAACGAGTAACGGTGAGAATTCATTTCTGTCTATATTCTCCATCACGGTGGCTGCACTCTTAAGAGAGATCACAAATTCACCGGAATAACCTCCCGCAAGAACGGCTATTGACAGGGTAGGGTTGTGAGACATAGAGCTAATTTACCTTCAGTCTGTGCCCGTTACACAAACATTGTTTTGAAGTTTCAACAAACAAGATTTAACCTCTTCCATACTGGACCCTGTAACGGTTACGTGTCCCATTTTACGGTGGGGCTTAACCTCAGATTTACCGTACAAATGTGGATTTACACCAGCCATTCGAACAGCTTCACCTAATCCCTCATAAACTGGTGCGCCGTATGCACCCTCGGCCCCCAGAAGGTTAATCATTCCCGCCGCTTTGTGAATGGGCTCCACAGACCCTAAGGGCATATTCATAATAGTTCTCAGATGTTGAGAGAATTGTGAAGTCCTATTAGCTTCTATAGTATGATGACCGCTATTATGTGTTCGAGGAGCGACCTCGTTAACTAGAAGCTCACCATGGGTGTTGAGGAATAACTCTACCGCCATTAATCCCTCAAACTCCATTGCTTGGACAACTCTTAAAGCTAATGCAGTAGCCTCTGATGCTAGAGCGTCGGATATTTCTGCGGGAGCTATTAACGAAGACACGAGATTTGCAACTGGATCGAAAACTGATTCTACGACTGGATAAGTGGCTGTTTCTCCACTAGAATTTCTAGCTACTATGACACTTAACTCCTTATCGATATCGACTGCTAATTCAAGTAGGCTAGGTTCCGAAAATCTATTTTTTACCACCTCTTCACGAGTTTTTAAAATCTGAACACCTCGGCCATCATATCCACCAGTCCTTAACTTTTGAACAATTGGGAAGCCCATTTTACTGATTTCTCCATGCTCTTCAATTAGTGTGAATTTAGATGTGGGGATATTATTGTCTGCGAAAAATTGCTTTTGTATGCCCTTATCTTGAATTAATTCTATGTGTGATGGCTTAGGTATTATACTAACTCCTGACTCCTCTAGCTCTCGAAGTCCCGAAATGCTAACATTCTCTATTTCAATGGTTAACACGTCTAAATCACGACCGAAATCAACTACAGCGTTATGGTCATTTAAGTCCCCTTGAACGAATCTATGTGTAAGGTGCCGGCACGGAGCATCGCTAGAAGGATCCATTACTTCAATTCTCATGTCTAGATCGACTCCTGCCTGTATCATCATTCTTCCTAGTTGTCCACCACCTAGTACACCCACTCGAAGTGAGGGGCCTGTGCAAAGATTAGTTGATGCTTTTTTAGACATAATGCAAAGATATCCCCAACCTTTCCGACTTTAGCAATATGGAAACATTAGAATCAACGTTTTTTTTAGGAAATTCTCTTCATACTTGGTTAATCGCTATTGCTTATGTAGCTGGAAGTATAGTTTTAGCTAGGATAATATATTTTATCTTTAAAAAGATATTTAGCAAGTGGGCGTCAAAGACAGAAACTGAATTAGATAATAATGTAGTAGATGCAATAGAAGAACCAATTTCGATATCTGTTGTGCTGTTGGGATTTTGGTTGGCATACAATCATCTAGAAATAGAAAATGGGGGGGAGTTTATTTCAAACATGTTCGGAGTAGCGGTGGTATTGTTATTTACATGGCTGGCTTCCAGAGTGGTTAACACCATTATTAATCATGTCTTCACGAAGTTGGCAGAGAGTCAAAACGGCTCCATTGTCAATGACATGGCTCCGATACTGAAGAAAACACTTTCCTCTGGGATATGGGCCCTCGGTTTCATAATGGCGATAAGTAGTGCTGGCCATGATGTGGGAGCTCTTATAGCGGGTCTAGGAATAGGTGGTATTGCTTTAGCTATGGCTGCGAAAGATTTCGTGGCAAATATTTTCGGCGGAATCACCATATTTATTGATAGTCCGTTTAGAGTAGGAGATAGGGTTAAAGTAAGCGGCATAGATGGAACCGTTATTGAAATAGGCATCAGGACTACGCGCATTAAAACTCTTGAGGGAAGAACCGTAACGATTCCGAATAATCAGTTTACAAATACTGTAGTAGAAAATGTAACAGCCGAGCCTTCACGTAAGGTTAGAATTTGTTTAGGACTGACCTATGATACCACTCCCGAAAATATTCAGTTAGCGATTGACACTATAAAAAAGATAGTCGACAGTCACCCTCATATTGAGGAGGATTATACTGTTTGGTTTGATTCATTCGGGGATTTCAGTTTAAATATAAATTGCAATTATTACATTAATAAACAGGGACACTGGGCGAATACTCCTAGTGAGATAAATTTAGCTATTTTGACTGAATTCAATGCTCTAAACCTCGACTTCGCGTTCCCTACGTCAACGATTATTGTCGATAAATAAATATCATGGCGAAAGCCTATACCTCAAGTGACCTAGAATTCTGGATACTGATACTCGGTGCTATTTCCGTGGGCATTCTGTTGTTCACAGTTTTCAATCGCTGTCCCGAGGATAAAAAGGATTCCTATCTGCGTCGGTTGGGGATAATGATGATTGCCATTCAGTGCTACGTACCTCTTTATATACTGTTGGATCCAGACACAACCTTCTCACTTCACAGAAATCTACCTTTACATTTTTGTGGATTGAACTTCTGGCTCCTCGCATTTAACTGCTTCTTCAGATCTAGAAAGTTGTTTATGGTTACCATGTATATGGCTATAATAGGAGGTTTTCACTCCTTTATCACTCCTAATTTAACTACTGGTTATTCCCTGCCTGCCTTTATTAACTATATCTTCGTACACAGTGGGTTAGTGTTCGTTCCCATAATAATGATGCGTCATTATGAGATGAAATTAAGAAGTTTTGACTGGATTAGAGCCTATGGTTTTAATGTTCTGATTTCAACATTAATGATAGGGATTAACACCTTACTTAATGTTTATGTCGATTATCCCGCAGATGCAGCTGCTAACTATATGTATGTTATAGAACAGCCCCATGTAGAGAGTCCTCTCCTGTCCGAGGATCTTTTGTGGCCATATTACCTGCTTCCATTACATGTTATTCTAATAATACACATGCTCATATTAAATGCAATTATTAGATGGCGTTCTGGTGTTAAGATCTCACATTGGTCTGGAATTTTACGCTAGTTCTCAACTACGTTTCAACTACTGACCTTAGATAGTATTCAAATAATTATCTTCGATGTATGAAGCCATACCTTAATTTATTAGAGCACCTTTTAGAAAATGGTGTTAAGAGGGAAGATAGAACTGGGACAGGCACCTTAGGGTGTTTTGGATACCAAATGAGATTCGATTTAAGCGAAGGGTTCCCTGTGCTTACCACGAAAAAATTACACCTTCGCAGCATCATTCATGAACTTTTATGGTTTTTAAAAGGAGATACGAATATATCTTATCTCAAAGAAAACGGTGTGAGGATATGGGATGACTGGGCTGACGAAGATGGAAATCTAGGGCCAGTTTATGGATATCAGTGGAGGTCTTGGCCTAATCCTGATGGCACTTCCACCGATCAGATTACTAAGTTAATAGAACAAATAAAAACTAATCCATATTCTAGACGTCACGTTATAAGTGCTTGGAACCCTAGCTTTATTGATGAAATGGCTCTTCCTCCCTGTCACTGTCTTTTCCAATTTCATGTGAGTGAAGGAAAATTAAACTGCCAGTTATACCAGCGCTCCGCAGACACCTTTCTAGGCGTACCATTCAACATAGCCTCATACGCTTTGCTTACAATGATGATGGCTCAGGTTTGTGATTTAGAGCCGGGTGACTTCGTTCACTCTTTCGGCGATGTCCACCTTTATAATAATCATTTAACCCAAACCCGCGAACAGCTATCCCGCACACCTGGAAAGCTACCTAAGATGATTTTAAACCCGGACATCAAGAACCTATTCGATTTCACTTACGATGACTTCACCCTACTCGATTATGTAGCTGAGCCTAACATAAAAGCCCCCATTTCTGTATGATAGGCGCAATGAGAGTAAGCCTAATTGCTGCAGTAGCAGACAATGGAGTGATAGGCAGGGATAATGGTTTGGCTTGGTCTTTACCAGACGATATGGCTTTCTTTAAGTCCATAACTAAAGGTCGGCACGTCATAATGGGAAGGCGTAATTACGAATCTATACCCGAAAAATATCGACCCCTTCCAGGCCGACCTAATGTAGTCTTAAGCCGTAACAACAACTACGACGCATCACCAGCAACCCTTGTCACTTCTCTTGATGACTCACTAGTCCTCGCAAAAAAAGCTGGTGAATCAGAAGCATTCATCATAGGAGGCGGTCAGGTTTATACCATGGCACTCGATGCTGGAGTAGTAGACACTATGTTCATCACTCATGTTCACGGATCTCCAGAAGGCGATGCTTTTTTTCCTGACTTCGATTCTTCAAAGTGGACCCTGGAAGTAATAGACGATCATCCAGCTGACGATAGACACGAATTTTCATTCACAATATGTCGCTACGACCTCAAGTGATAAATTCAGATGGAAGATTTTATTCTAGGCGCAAAACACATAACCGACCTCAACGGCATAGACCATATCTTGTTTTTAGTTGCGCTCGCAGCATCATTCGACCTCACGAAATTAGGCCGAATGACCCTGCTTGCGTCCGCTTTCACTATCGGACACTGCATCACCCTATTCCTAGCTGGCCTAGACCTCGTCCGAGCATCCTCAGCCTGGATTGAATTCCTAATCCCCCTCACCATCATCTTCATGGCCATCTCTGCCATCCTCGGTACCTCGCTAGTCGCCCCGCCAATTTCTGCTTCCCGTTCTTTCCGTTCCCTTACGTCCTTCTCTATTCTCCGCAATCTCACCTACATCATCACCATAATCTTCGGCCTCATACACGGCCTCGGCTTCTCCTCCTTTTATCGAATAGCCGTCGAGCGAGGTTCAGGCATTGTCCTCCCTCTCCTCAAATTCAATCTCGGCGTAGAGTTCGGCCAAATCATAATCCTCCTGATCACCCTATCCATCTTCTCGCTGGCACGCGCATTCGGCGCATCCCAGCGCTCCCAGCAACTAGTCGTGGGCGGCATCACCCTAGGCCTTGCGGCCATGATGGCGTTCCAGAACCACCCATTCTAGTCCTGTTCCGTGACGTATCTTTGAAGTCATGCGATTTATTTTCATAGGTCTTATACGTTTATATAAGGCCATCCTCAGTCCACTACTCGGATCCAACTGTCGTCATGAGCCTTCATGTTCATCATACTCTATCCAAGCTTTTACCGTTTGGGGGTCATGGAAAGGTCTATTACTCACGCTGCGCAGGATATTCAAATGTCACCCATGGGGAACATCGGGTTACGATCCTGTTCCCACTCCAGATAAATAATCTACTTTAGCTACTTTAGCTACTTTAACTACTTTAGTCAAGCATTAAAATCCACCCAAATGAAATTCAATACACTCTCAACTCTTTTTGTATCAAGCCTTATCATCCTTGCATCGGTTTTCACCTCATGCTCTGAATCTTGTGACGCTCCTAATCACGATGAAACTTCTGAAATTTCTGAAACATCTCAAGCTATCGCAATACACAACGCAAGTAGTGAACGTGCTAATGAATTTCGCAAGTCATTAGTCCACCAATTTCAAATAACAGAACACACTGATTCTAACTTTATTAAACTAGTGGCTTTAGACTCTCGATATAAAGAGTGGAAAAAGACTATGGTAAAGCTTCCTGGCACTGAGTGTAATCACGCACCTGGCGAAGAGCACCATCACGATCATGAAGCAGAGGCCCTTCTTGAGGATCTGTCTGAAGCAGAACTCATCACATTGCAAGAGGCCATCAGCTCGTCACTCGATGAAATAATAGCGGATTTTGACAAGTTAGTATCCGAGTCTAAGTAATATGATCAGATTACTGTTCAGCATATCTCTCTTCGCGTTTCTGTCTATCCCTTCTGCTATTTCACAGGATTCTATACCTGAAAATATTCAAATAGGGCCCATACACACTTCTGGATTTCAGCCTTGCGAACCCAGCATTGCTATCAGCCAAACCGATCCACAAATAGTTGTAGCAGGAAGCATATTAGACAACGTATACAATTCTACTGACGGTGGGGAAACTTGGAACCACAATCAACTCACTTCGAGTCTAGGAGTGTACGGTGACCCTTGTGTTGTGGCTTCGCCTATCGGGGATTTCTATTTCTTACACCTAAGTGATCCAGAAGGAAAGGGTTGGGCCAGCAATAAACTATTAGATAGAATTGTTTGTCAGCACTCATCTGATGGAGGTGTTACATGGTCAGACGGTGGCGGCATGGGACTGTCACATCCTAAAGACCAAGACAAAGAATGGGCAGTAGTTTCTCCCGATGGCTCTACAATTCACGCCTGCTGGACTCAGTTTGATAAATATGATAGCCATGAACCTCAAGACTCAACTATTATTCTATGCAGCTCTGCAGGAAGAAAGGGAATAAACTGGTCTACCCCTGTAAGAATATCCGAACGTGCAGGAAACTGTCTCGATAGTGATGCCACTACTGAAGGCGCAGTGCCATCAATGAGTGCCGACGGAACTCTATATGTTGCTTGGGCTCTGCACGAGACTATTTGGTTCGACAGAAGTGAAGATGGAGGAAAAACATGGCTCTCTTCTGATATCGCTGCTACTTCTATAGTAGGTGGTTGGGACCAAAACGTATCTGCAATAGGCAGGGTTAACGGAATGCCAGTAACCGGTGTAGATGTTATCTCCACTTCCCCTTACTACGGACGCATTTACCTTAATTGGACAGACGCAAGAAATGGCGATGATGATCTAGACGTATTTCTTTGTTATTCCGATGACAAAGGTGACACATGGTCCTCACCTCTTAGAGTGAACGATGACGGCCCCGGCAGCCAACAATTTTTCACTTGGATGTCAGTCGATCCTGTTACAGGTGGCATACACATAGTCTTTTACGACAGACGCGCACACACAGATGAAACTACAGACGTCTATGTCGCAAGTTCTTTCGACGGTGGCTTAACGTTCACGAATCTTCTCGTGACAGAAACACCTTTCCTTCCACAAGGCACAGTGTTCTTCGGTGACTACAATAACATCTCAGCAGTTGACGGTCACGTCCGACCGATTTGGACACGAGAAGATAATAACATCCTAACTATTTGGACAGCTCTATTAGATTTCGAGGACTGACTTTCGAGGACCATCTCAGTTCTGACCGACTGGTCTTCATCGACACATACTCTTAAGAAAAAAGTCAACCAGTTGGTTGACTTTTTTTATACGGTTTTGCATTCGTTGCGCCCAGACTTTCGCACTCATCGCACAGCTCCACTAATCAACTCAGCTACTTCTGCTAGTTTTTCACCGGACAGGTTTAACTTTTCGCGTTCGAAATTAATGTCCTCAACTGAATTTAGAGGAATTAGATGTATGTGCGCATGTGAGACTTCTAGCCCTATCACTGCAACTCCTACTCTTTTACATGGGATTACTTTTTCTATAGCTACTGCAATTTTTTTCGCAAAGAGATTAATCTCACTCAGCTCTGCGTCACTTAAATCGAAGTACTTATCTACTTCGGTCTTCGGTACCACTAAAACGTGTCCTATCGCAAGCGGTGAGATATCCATAAAAGCGAAACAAGTTTCGTTTTCAGCAACCTTATAGCATGGGATTTCTCCGGCAATTATTCTACTAAATATACTGGGCATTTTATCTTGTTATCTCCAGGATCTCAAAAGGTATAATTCCAGCTGGAACTTCTACTTCAGCGACTTCGCCTACTGCCTTTCCCACTAACCCTTTTCCTATAGGTGAATCAATGGATATTTTCTTGTCAGCTAGGTTAGCTTCATTTTCTGCAACTAAAGTATATGTCACTTCAGTACCATTTTTCTGGTTTCTAATTCTAACTGTAGACAGTATGTATACCTTAGAGTTGTCGATCTTACGGTCGTCTATCACCCTTGCGCTAGCAAGAAGGTTCTCCATCTTAGCAATCTTTGCCTCTAGATGTCCCTGCGCGTCTTTAGCCGCGTCGTACTCTGCATTCTCACTCAAGTCACCCTTATCTATAGCCTCTCCAATCTGAGCGCTGATAATAGGACGCTCCACGGTCTTTAGATGATACACTTCATCCTTTAATGCTTTGAATCCTTCTTCGGTATAGTATGAAAACTTTGTCATAATATATTTTTTATAAATAAAACGAGAGGGCCTCTCGACCCTCTCGTTTTATTATGGGGTGTATTCTTAAAGAGTAATTTTCAGGCCTATAGTATGCGTACCGTTAAATGGGTTCGTCGTTCTGTAAGAATAATCTACAGCTATAACTGAACCGCTAGATCCAGCAGGAACCTGTAGAGATAATCCAGCAGTAGGTCCCGTGTAAACGGTGGTTCTGTCATCTTCTTTTCCAACACCAGCTTCATATAGATATCCTGCTCTAAGAGCTATATTATCTCCGAAGCGTGCTTCAGTTGCAACACCGAACTGATCTTTTGTAAATGAATTAGAAGTAAATTGCCCATTCATTTCGATTACCATGTTGTCATTTTTAACGACATCGTAAGCGAGTCCGATATTAAGAAGAGAAGGCAACTCATATCGCTCTGATCTCATTAACACAGTCATACTTTGATCTGACCCTTGTGGCGTACCAGTTGTAGTTAGACCATCACCTGCATAACGCATCGGAGCGCCTACATTTCTGAGAGCAATTCCGAATCTCATTCTATCGTCATCACCAGTTATGTACCTGATTCCAGCATCGAATGCAACTCCACTTGCTTTCACATTAGAAATAGATTCGCTTATGATTCTAAGAGTAAAACCCGCGTATATAGAATTCGAGAATTCCTTAGAGAAGCTTATACCTATATTAGAAAATGCAGGCGAGAATGTACCTATTCCTCCCTCGGGTAGATCCTCAGTTGTAATAGGAATATCTCCGAAACTCATAGATGTTACTGTGAGTCCAAGTACAGCTGAAGAACCTATTCTAGTTCCAAACCCTACACTATTAAGACGGATTCCAGTACCTCCTAAGTATATGGAGTTGGCAGTAATTAATTCTGTTTTACCTATAAACGCAAGGCCAGCCACATTTAGGAAAGTAGACTCAAGACCGAGTGTACTAGCCATATTTGCTCCAGCTAATCCATTGGACGCTGCCCATGGATTAATCAAGAGCTGACTTGCGCCGGCAGATCCTGCACGGTCGGGGTTACCAGCGAAAGCGGAACCTAGTCCGAGGCTGGAAATTAAAAGGATGCTTAGATACTTCTTCATATTAGAAATTGTCAAGGTCTACTGGACGCATTACACCGAACCACTTTAGAATTTGCTGTCCTAT
>CAWVZZ010000025.1:0-15260 GCA_963934745.1 uncultured Flavobacteriales bacterium
ACCCCATCCTAATGCCGTAGGCAACAGACCTAAAATGGTTGTAAGTGCAGTCATAATGATGGGACGAAGTCTCTCGGTAGAGCCCACTTGGATAGCATCATCTAATGACAAGCCTTCAAGTCTCAACTTATTAATCCTATCCACTAGTAGATTACCATACGAAACCGTTATCCCCACCACCATAATAGCACCCATAATAGCCTGAATACTCAAAGCGGTGCCCGTGACCCATAGCAAGCATACAACTCCGGCAAGTGCTGGCGGAAATGCAATCAACATGCTAATGGGCTGCTTAAATGACCTGAAAAGAGGCACTACTATTAGATAAGCAAAGAGCAAAGCCAGAGCTAATCCTAGCCCCAAATTCGCGAATGAACTTCTCATGACATTCACCTCACCGTCTAATTCCATAGAGTAACCTCTAGGCAAGTTCTCTTTTATCCCTTTTATCTTCTCTTCAATATCAGCGGACGTTCTTCCAACATCACGACCATCAACGTTTGCATACACATTAAACACCCTCGACAAATTGTGGTGATTGATTTCCACTGCTGTATTTCTATCCCTAACGACGGAGAAGTTCCTGAATGGTATGGCTTTGCCAGTTGTGGTACTTGAAACAAGTACGTTACCTAAAACATCATCAGAGTCTATTGCATACTCGGGATATGTAACACCTACGTAATAATGGTTTCCGTTACCCTCATCTATCCAAAACGACTTGTCGAAAGTAGCAGTAGAACTGAAAGCTGCCACCATATTCTTAATAGCATCAACTGGATCCACTCCCATTCTAGCAGCGCGTTCTCTGTCGATATCGACTTCTTTTGTGGGCTGGTCTAAACGCTGAAGGACACGCGCGTCGAATACTCCATCAACAGTTCTTATAGAATCTCTTACTTGCTCAGCTAATGCTCTTAGGACTTCAAGTTTATTACCCTTAATACGAACATCTATAGGTGCTGGCTTTCCTTCGTTAAGAGCAGCCGTCATAAGACCGCCTGTGTAGAAACTAAGTTCGACTCCAGGGAATTTTTGAGTAAATATGCTTCTGAGTCTTCTAGCGTATTCATCTGTTGAAGTTGTTGCTCCATCGATGAGCTGAACACCGATAAAGGCATCTTGAGTGCCTGAGTTAGGAGTGTATGCCGCTGGAAGGTCGTAAAAGACGCCGATGTTAGCTATTATCAGATTTAAGTCCGAGCCTAGTTCATCCCTAACTACGTCTTCCATGCGCGCTACAGCAGATTCCGAATCTGACAAGGTGGTTCCGGAAGGGAGTCTGACCTGAATTTCTAGTTGACCTACATCTTCTTTTGGGAAAAGTTCGTAACCGGTTTGGGTAACTCCATAGCCAGCGAAAATAACGAGGCATAAAAGGATGAGAGAAAGAAAGCCGGGGCGTTTCACCCAGCTTCTAAGCGAGTTGTTGTAACTGCTTTCTATTCCGCCCATAAATCTATTGAATAGCGTCGGCTTTATTTCTGTCGCCGCTGATCTGCCTTTCAGGAAAAGCCCGGCCGCTAACGGAACTACAGCAATAGAGAATATGTATGAGGCGAACATGCATGCTGTCACAGTTAGAGCTAGAGGACCGAATAAGTCCCTAGCTATACCCTCGAAGAAAAGGATGGGAACGAACACCGCCACTATCGCGAGGGTAGAAGCGAGGACTGGACCAGCCATTGACGAAGCTGCTTCTTTAGCTGCCGACATTGAGTCTGCCCCTAATTTCATGCGCCTATCTATGTCTTCTAACATAACTATGGAATTATCCACAAGTAGCCCCAAGGCGAGAGCTATCCCACCTAATGTAATACTGTTGAGGCCTTGGCCCATGCCGTGAAGCGCTACTAATGCCGCTAGGACACTCAATGGGATAGCCATTACAGCTATTGTAGCAAATCTAAAGTTGCCTAAGAAGAGCAGGAGAACAAAGGCAACTAGGATTAAACCTCCTAATCCAGCGAACATCAGTCCGGAGATAGAACGTCTTACATACGAGCTTTGGTCGAAAATTACGTTAAGCTGAACGTCGTCTGGGAGTCGTTCCTTGAGTTTTGGGATAGCTGCACGAACAGCTTCTACGGCTTCAATCGTATTGCTGCCTGAGCGTTTGAATATGGGCAGGTAAACTTGGTTCTTACCGTCCACACGCACGATGTTAGTTTGGATTGCTGCGGCGTCTGCTGCGAAGCCTATGTCCTTTACTTGTATTGCTTTCCCGTCAACCATGGCGATGACAATGTCATTGAAATCCTCGACATCTTTAATCATTCCCTGAGCGTCAATACTATAGTTGACATCTCCGATTTCTGCTATACCAGAAGGGATCATAGTGGTATTTCGCTTTATGGCGTCGTTGACTAGGGTTTGGGACAAACCATAAGCCTCAAGCATCATTGGGTCCACATAAATATGAATGCGTCGCTTTGACCCTCCATAAGCTGCAGGCGCTATGATACCTTTCACACCAGAGAGCATTTGACGGAGGGCATAATAAGCCACATCGTAAAGCTCCTTACCCGATTTCACATCACTAGATGCAGTAAGTAACATCAGAGGGGTAGAAGCCGTAGGGTCGAAAGGCTGAACCATGGGTGGGAGAGTCCCGGGAGGCTGATAATACATATCACTCATCGCGTAGGCAGACGTATTAGCCATAGCTTCTGCTGGGTCAATATCCGAACGGTAGTGATTTGTAACTATGCTTACACCCATCAAGCTTTTTGACTCTTGCTTGAGAATTCCATTTGACTGACCAGTCCAACGCTCCATCCTGCTGGTTATATCTTTCTCTACAACCTCAGTCGGCATACCGGGGTACAAGGTGAGAATCTGCATGGCAGACTTTCTAAAGGCAGGAAGGATGTCCACTTGCATTTTCGGAACCACTACACCACCAATAGCCACAACCGCTATCAATACAATAGCAACAAAAAACGGATTCTTGAACGGTCCTTTAATCATGAGCGTGAATATCGTGCATTATTTACTAACACAGGGTTTATTCAAGCAAAAACCCCAAGACATTGATACATCTCGAGGCTTTCTATTCCCACAGCCATATGGGAGTGAGGCAAATGTATGAAAGGCTTAGCTAGACAAGTCAATCTTTTAGTACAAACTTCTTTTCAGTTGTCCCGTCAGAATATTTATAAATCTGAAAAGTATTAATTTGAGGCACTGTTTCTCTACCCAGAAGGTCATAAACTTTAATAAGCTCTCGATTCGAGTTAAGGTTTTCATCTGTTTCTTCTATAGAAACAACTTCTGATATATCATACACTCTAACTTGACCTGAAAACGTACCATTAGACATGTATGTAGGAGCACCAACAATTACTGTTTGACCATCGCCAGAAAGCGAAAGTGGAGTTTCTAAAGCTACTGAATTGTCAACCTCAGCATCATTGAAAATTATCATCTCGCCTACACGTTGCCAAAATAATCCCTGAAATTGAAAAATAGATAATCTTCCCGGGAATCCGTTTTGAGACGTTTCTGAATCAAATGGATTAAGTCCTCCAACTGCAACCGTGTTTCCATCATTACTAATTGACACATTCAATCCGAATTTATCTGAAAAGACAGGAATGTATTCGCCCACCAACCCACTAATCCTATTACCCTTTTGCTACCAAACCCCATCTAAACTCTCAAAAATCTTAACAGTTCCTGAGGCTACAGGAAGACCAAACCCATCATAAACCTATGCATAAGGCGAGCCCACAGCTAAGAATGAATTGTTGCTACTTAAAGCCACTGATGCACCACAATTATCTCCCCACTCAGATCCATTGAAATCTGTATATTCACCTTCAATTATATTTCCTTTCTGCTCCCATTCATTTCCCACACGTGAATACACTTCAACTTTTCCATTTAAAAAACCTCCAACACTATTATATCCAGGTGCACCAAAAACTATCGTGTTGCCGTCATCACTAATATCCACAGACATGCCTAGTTCATCATTAGGATTCATGCCATTAAAATCTTCACCTATTTGTACTTGAGAAAAAAGAAATAAAGGGGTGATTGAAAGAAGTAGTGATGTAAAATATTTCATAACGACTAAATTAATTCTAAAAGTGTAATTTCCGGAGGCATGCCGACACGGCCTCTAAAAGCCAGTACGCCGAAACCACGATTAACATGCAGGTATTGTTCGCCTTCTTTATAAAGACCAGCCCATCTTTTATACAACATAGAAACGGGTGAATACTTAATCCCTAACCAATCTATCTCTATTCCCATTTGCATGCCATGTGTGTGACCGCTTAATGTCAAATCTATTGGGGCCTTCCCTCCCATCACCTCCTGCTCGAAATGTGTAGGGTCGTGAGACATAAGAATAGTAGTGAGTGATTCACTTTTGCTGCCTTTAAGTGCTTTCTGTAAATCACCCTTTTTTCCAAAGTGACCACCCCAGTTGTGAACGCCTGCCAGAACTATTCTATCTCCACCTTTTTCTAAATATAGGTGTTCGTCTAAAAGTAGCTTGAATCCCATTTCCGAATGGATCTCCTCCAGTCGTTTTACGTCAACCAGCCTTTCTTCATCAGTGAAGTTCCTGTACTCTCCGTAATCGTGGTTCCCCATTATGCTGTATTTCCCCATTGGAGCTTGTAGATCTGCAAAAACTTCAATCCAATCTTCAGCCTCGCTTGACGAGCCGTTAACAAGGTCACCCGTAAATACAATCATGTCGGGTTTAAGGTCGTTAATAGTACGCAGAGCTTTTAATACAGCATCCGGCTGGCCCACGAAACTGCCTAGATGAGCGTCTGAGATTTGGACTATACGCAAACCCTTAAAAGCAGGAGGGAGGTTCTGTAAAGGGACACGGATATTTTCAACCCTGTAAGCATATTTCCCCCACCCCACTCCATATAAATACGACCCCAACGTAACCGCACCTAAGGCAGTTCCTATGGTGTTTATAAAAGATGCACGAGATACAGGCGATTTAGATTTGGTCACCTTCTTATATGACAGTGACATCAGGTATCGGATGTCATCCAGGATTTGGAACGGAGCCATAATAAGTTTCGGAAATAGATTACCGAAAAATGTTATGGAGAATGTCGCGAAAATTGCCGGAAAATTTAATGACCAGTGCTCATAATTACGTATTCCGAGAGTTAGAAAACTCCATAAACAAACAGTAGACAGTAACCATACGCGAGCTACGAACTTCCAATGTTTGTAGTTGTGAAATTTCCTTTTCACAAGACGATACGCCATCAATTCAATGATGAAAATAATTGCCACTAATATGACTAATTCGGTGCTCACTTCTGGGGCTTATTGTTTACCTGTAATTGTGGCGCGAAGTTCGTGCGAAAACTATTGATGACTTCACGAAATAGTGCGAAATAGTGCTAAAGACGGTTGTTAGTTTTTAGGGATGTTCTCCCAGAAGTCGCTTTTCTACAGAACCGTCATTATATATGAATAACAATGGTGTGTTCAGTGTGATCTCTACTTCTTGACCTAAAAGGTTAGTCACTTTAATTAGTGACCTTTTTGGATTTGCCAAGTCTAGCACGGAATCAATTTCATCTTCATTACATATCCCATCGTTATCTTCATCATTTCCCACGATTAAACCGTCTTCACAAGTTTCGCAAACCCCGTCAAGATATACGCAACTTCCATCATCTTCGTTAGCATCAGAGTTATAATTGCAAGCTTCCTCATCAATACAACCAGCTACAAATTGAGAGAAGAACCAGTCGAATTTCTGTGCTCTGTAGAGATTGCCACCATTGTCGTATTCCAACTGAAATACCACTTCATTTTCAGGTGTTACTTCTGTGACTATTGAGCCCATACCTAGAAGCTGAAGGTTTCCAAAATCAATCAATGTATTCCCATTAGGAAGCCTTTGTATTCCACCTATTGAAGGTGTGAAATATCCCTCTGGCTGAACATATTCCCAAACCTTCTCGGCTGTCATATTATCTAGATCGAGTTGATACTCAACACCTCGAGACACATTACCAGTACCTGTGTACTGGTCACTATAGTTTCCGTTGTCGAAAAGGATGTATCTGTTGTCACCCAGACTTCTGATTGAATGCTGATGGGTAAAGGGATAGTCATTAATAAACTGGAAATCACTCTGAGAGCCTCCCCAACGCCATATTATCTCACCTGTTGTCCTATGAATCTTAGTGATTTCATCTAGATTTCTAGAAGAAAGTAAGAAGTGACCGTCGTAATCAATATCAATAGCGTTAGCATGAACAAAGGCTAATTCTTCTTGTGTCCATGGAGCATAGTACAAATTTTCAGTTACATGAAAATGGTCCCAGCTTTGCCATTCGAATACCAAATTATGATCAGCATCAAGTTCCTGAATAATTACACCTTCTAAAAGGGCATTGGGGTCACCACCTAACACCACGGTGTCCATCGCGTACGGCTGCACGTCATAACAGAACAGAACGTAATTTCCGTTATCAAGAGCTAGAAAGTCATGGTTGTCAGCAGTAAACCCATTGAGCGCATAGACGGAATCAACCTCATTCATTTGGGCATCCATGACGAACCAGCCATAAGTGTCTCTGTCGTAGTAAGTGATTTTATTATTGTAATTAACTTTAAAATCCCAGCCCTTCATCCCCCATGCTTCAGAAAACAACTCTTCACCATCGGGAGCTATAATTTTTACTGGTCTAGGTGATGACCCTCCCTTTTGAAAGAAAAGATTAGCTTGCCACGCATCTGGTGTGTTTACAGTAATGGTATAATTAGTTTGGGCAAAAAAGAAGGAGGGGGAAAAAAGTACTAATAAGAATATATTTTTCATAACAAGAATGTCTGCTAGCGTTTTCATTTAAAATTGTCAGTCGTTTCCATCTACAGCAAATATGGCAAGAACATCGTCAATGTTTACAATTCCATCATAATTCAAATCGCTCTCACAATTTGAGGTGCAATTATCGCATGTCATAATCATCATTATATCTTTAATATTCACAAGCCCGTAAGCATTAAAATCGCTAGGACCATAATCCCCGCAAGACAGCTCTATACATTGATTTGTTGTGACTGGAGCAGTGGATGATTCTATGAAAGAGGCTGCGTTTTTTACAGACTCAGTTAAACATTCGAGCCGCATGTGAAGACAAACTTATAACGCTTTCGTTAAGTGAGATCAGTCCAACAGCTAAGAGAATGATTTGTAAAAGAATTATGATTTAAGGGGATCTGTGATAACCACACAATCGTTAATGACTTATATATGACAATACCAAACTACTAAAAAAGTAATTTTGCACTAATTAAACACATTATGAAAATACAGATCTTTTTTACAGCCCTGATTTTGGTTTTCTCTGCACATCAAGGAAGCACATCTGCTCAGGAAATAATTAACGATGTCGTTACTATGGGGCCTGGAAATATTGATATGATATTTTACTCTATGGAGGATGGCGCGTCTGCTTCCCTTGACCAAACCTCTTGGGATATATCCTTCGACACATACTCTTTGCAAAGTGCGACTATTAGAATTAATGGTGCTCAAGGGTGTCAACTTTTCCTTCTAGGCGCGTTAGACACATGGGACAACGCTGCAACTGTTAATGTTGAAGAGTTAGAGGTACTATATAACGACCCAACGGATTGGGGTTTAGGAGCATATTCTAGCACCGGTGACGGGATGTTCGATATGGGATGGGGTGTCTATGACGTGGTAACCCATATCGTTACGGGCGAGAAGGTGTTTATTCTACAGCTTCCAAGTGGTGAATTGAAGAAAACAAAAATCGTTTCACTTGCTAACGATGTATACATATTCGTACACGCTAACCTTGACGGCACTGAAGAGACTGAGGTATTAGTAGATAAGACCAACTACACTAATAAGAACTCCGTTTACTACAGTTTTCAGAGTGATGAGATTTTAGATCTCGAGCCAGACCTCGACGATTGGGATATCGTGTTTTGTAAATATGTCCAGGATTTGGGAAATGAGTTTTACTACCCTGTTACTGGCTGTCTAAATAACAGGAATACAACATCACAGAAGATGGATGGATTAAATGACCAGTTTTCTGATGGCACGTTTTCTTTAGAGTTAATGTCTGAGGCAACTAATTCAATTGGATATGACTGGAAGAGTTATGATCAAAATGCTGGATTATACGAGCTGTTCGATGACAGGTGCTACTTCGTTACCACAGCTGATGAATCAGTATGGCGCTTAGTTTTCACATCATATGGAGGTAGTGATACAGGTGAAATAGGCATGGGCTTGATTTTAGAACAAGCCTCAGTGATAAGTGTAAATAACTTTTCTGGCTCACCAGCAAGTTATAGAGTCAATATCTACCCTAATCCAGCATCTGGCAATGGTAACCTGTCAATTGATGTAAGCTTCCCTGGGGCTTACTATGTAACAATGTACAATTCTTTAGGAGCCATCGTTTCTCAACTTCATGACGAGAATATCGTTCTAAAACTGAACAATTTGCAGCCTGGATTATACGTGGTGGAGATACACAACTCTACGACAAGTGTCAGAAAGCAACTCATAATTATGTAGCAAGGCCTCTATCGTGATAATGTATAATCGACTTTGTTTTAGATTCTTTGTTTTAATAGTAATATTAGCAAATAGCTCTATTCAATATGCTCAGACCCCCATCTCTTTCAACACCTCGAACTCAGAGGGAAAGGGACTAGCGTTTGTGGATCTATACATAGAAGAACTCGAGCTTCATTTAACGACAGATATACTGGGCAATGCTGAATTAAACACGGAACTTGCCGGAGTTGATTCCATATCTGTTCTAACAAATCACATTTTCTACAAATCTGAAACCCTTAGATTTAAGGTCAACAGAGCAGGCCGGAATCACTTTCAAATCACCCTCTCTAATAGGATAGTTAGTGTTGATAACGTTGTCATCACAGGAACCCTATCCCCTACCCATATAGATAGCTCATTAAGAGTGGTACGAATATTAGACAGAAGCGTTATAGAAGGTCGAGCCTCAGATAATGCGAGTGATCTTTTGCGCAATGAGCTTAACATTAAGGTCTCAGAAAACGGGATACTAGGAAGCGGGATTTCTATTAATGGCTTAGGGGGCGAAAACGTGAAGATTCTTATCGACGGTGTGCCAGTGATAGGAAGATTAAATGGAAATATAGACTTATCTCAAATCAACTTGTCAAATATCGATAGGGTTGAAATCATAGAGGGGCCAATGTCTGTTGAGTATGGTACTAACGCACTAGCTGGAACTATTAATTTCATTACTAAAAATACTAGTAACTCTAAGCTTGAATCGAGTGCAGATGTAAAATATGAGACTACTGGACAGTATACTCATCGCGTAAACCTAAACCTGAACCACGAGATAGGGCGGATATCTATAGGCGCTAATAGATTGTACTTCGATGGGTGGTCACCTGAAGATAGAACTATAGATTGGATAGAGGATTTTTTAGCGGATAGCGGCAGGGTTTCAGCATGGAAACCAAAACTACAACACGGAGCTGATATTAAAATTCTCATCACCAAAGACGATCTTGCAATAACCCCTTCGTTCAGTTATTTCGAAGAATCTATAGATAATAAGGATTATCCAAGAGCGCCATATGGAGAAACCGCCTTTGATGAGACCTATAATACGTTCAGATACAGCCCCGCAATTACTTTAAATAAATATTCGGATAATCATAAATTATGGAATGCGGTGTTCTCATGGAGCAAATTTATTAGACATAAGAATAGATACAGCACTGATCTAACAACCCTCAACTCTACATTGATGGAGAATCCTGGCGACAACGATACTACTCAAGTACATCAATTTTTAACTCGAGGCAGTCGTAATTTTAATTTTAACACACCAATAAGTATCGTTATAGGTTGGGATGTAAATCGTGAGTCTCTTTATGGTGCACGGATTGCAGAAAACTTTCAGGAGATTACCGATGTCGCAGCATTTATGCAACTAGGATATAAGAGGAAATCCTCCTCCGTTCAATTAGGCATACGCAAGGCATGGAATTCGTCCTACCCCCCTCCTATTACTCCTAGCCTTCACATACTTCACTCGAGTGGGAAAAACCAATGGCGATTTAACATCGCTCGTGGATTCAGATCTCCATCTATTAAAGAACTCTACTTTGAATTTATAGACTCTAATCACAATCTTCTAGGCAATCCAGACCTACAAGCAGAAACATCTCACAATGCAGCTTTTGGGGTCACTCGAAAAGTAAAGGAAGGATCTATTCAGATAAATTCTCACTTGAGTTATATAGAAAATATGATTCAATTAGTTGAAACTACAGATAAGTTGACATACGTGTATCACAACACGGGCAATGTGCAAAGTCATGGGATTAAGATAAATTATAGCAATCACCTCGGAAAGTTCAGTTATGATGGCGGGTGTTCTGTATTGGGCTTAAAGTATGACCAGGAAGCCCTATACTCCACTGAGTTCGCATTAGATGTGCACTGGGATATAATTGAGAGCAGGACCCAACTTCACCTCTCTACAAAGAGAAATGGTAGTGTTAATCGATACTTCCTAGATGAGGAAGGAGAGATAATCCTTGGAGAAACCGACCCATACTCGTTTATAGATTGCAACATTTCACACAGGTTTAATAATGGGCAGTTGTCAACTGTTATTGGAGTCCATAATTTACTTGACATACAGAACATAAACACTTCCGACATTGTTGACGGACATAGTGAATCATCTGGTGCGTATATGATGTCGTGGGGACGATCATTTATTTTAAGTGCGAAATGGAGATTTATTAAATAATGAAAGAGCGTCGATTACATACAATAAATAAGATCCTCCTAGGAGCAGTCATGAAAACGCATATTATGCTAGGGATGATAATTTTCTTTTCTGGTTGTTTGGAGCATGAAATCCCCGTACCCCAACACCCTCCGGGAGGGTTGGAGTTGAGTGTTGTAACACTGGGTAGCGATTATGGTACACAGATGTATTACAACCTAAGCTCTAAAGAGGTGGTCGCATCAAACGAGAATATTGATTGGGACATCGCTTTTAGTTGCTCAGAGGCGAGTCACATTTTGAGATTAAACTCCAGCAAATTTATGTCCGTTGCTAATACTACATCTCTAGCTTTTTCTCAGGATTTGTCTGAGGAGTACATTAGCACTTTAGAATTTTCATACGAATACGAAAGTGGGTTAGCAGCTGAGTTTTCTATCGGAGATGTGGGTTATGGATCAAACCTTCTAATCTTAAACCTCGGCTATGATACCGAGGAGGATGAATTAGGGTATTATCGACTTATGGTTGACTCTGTAGACAACGGTGGCTATTACATCAGATATTCCGATTTAGAATTGACCTTTGACTCTGTAATGTACGTCACGAGTAACGCCGAAAGAGAGTGGATACACTTCAGCATGCTCAATCATGAAGTATTAGAGCTAGAACCAGAAATTGGTGACTGGGACGTCTTGTTTACTCGTTATACCGTTCTGATTGACGAAGAGACTAACTACCAAGTCGTAGGCATTCTTTCACCACCGAGTGGAACGATGGTAAGTGAAAACTCTCAATTCAGCTTCAACGAAGTTAAAGAAGCAAAGTGGGATACATTAGCCTTCATTGGCTTGTGGAATGAAATCGGATACGATTGGAAAGTCTACGATATGGACGAGGGAGAGTATACTGTGGATACAGAACGTATCTTCGCAATTAAATGCCCTGATGGGAGGGAGTTTGTAATACGATTCCTAGACTTTTATGACGAGATGGGTAATCTCGGCACTATTACTTTCGAGAGCGTGGAGAGGTAGGGCGTTTCACGAGAATAACTCCCTTCGGTCGTTGGACTCTGAGGGTGGCCCAGCAATAGATCAGGTAATGTTGGGCTAGATTTTAGAAATAGACAGTCAAATCAGTAGCTACAGCGTGTCTTATAGCAAGATAACAAAAGGTTTGCAAAGGTTGTAAAACACAATGTAAGCACACCGGTAAGCACACGAATATGACAACATCATTTTATATAAGAAAACAAAAGGACGATGAAGCTTTAATCTATATTCGAATCAATGAAGGAAGAGGAAATTAGTACAGGTTTAAGACTGGACATAGTATACACAAATCATCGTCCTGGAATCGTAATACTCAAAGCGTAAGAACAAATAGTATAGAGCCATATGATTTAATCAACCTTCAGTTAAATAAACTCAAGGCATATATCATCAATCACTGAAAGCTAAATCAGAAAGTCTTTATAGAAACAGAGGCTTCTATAAAGAGATAGTTGAATCATGTCAAGCTATGGAGGGCAATGTCAAAAGAGATGTGCATAAAGGTCACAGGAAAGGAAAGAGCTAAGAGGATAGCTGAACACAAGTTCTTTCAGTGATTGGTCCCGGACGCAGCGAGCAGAGAATCCGAGACACCCCATCATCATTTCCTCAAAAAAAACATTCTTTTCTTGGAGCACTTGCCTAACTCTGTCTGCCATAAACTAGTCATAAGCCATAATGTAAAAATCTTATTTATAAGTTCCCATGTTTTGTAATAAGTTGCTTGAAAAGGTGAGCATGCTGGGTACTTCTTTAGTTCTAGCAATGTGGAGATAGTTGAAAATCATTAGAGCTTCTCCGTTACTTTCTATATGGTGGATCTCGTTTTTTTCAAGAAAACGGATGAGATCATCTGTGAAAAAATCTCGAATGGCGTCTTCGTCTTCTCCACTTAATTGAAACTTGCCAGAGAACCATTTGTGTTTCTTGAAATGGATATCTAAGCTGGATTCTGAGAAAGCTCTTACTCGATGGAAAATGGTGTCGAAAAGCCCTTTCTTGTCAATAATAAATTGCGGTATAGGAGATGGTAAACGAATTACCTGCACTGTGGTTTGATATATCTCGAGGGCAAGTAAGGCACCCTCGTCAAAGACAATATCTGCAATCTCCCAATGAGCATTATTTTCTACGTCATACCCTTTAATTGAATTAGTTTTCATTTCAATGGGGCGCGAGTCGAAGAACTTAAAATTTCTTAGATAAGAAGTATTCCAATCCACCTCATGCTCGAAAGTCCATTCATTCGAATTAGCCATTTTTTGTAACCTACTTTGACGTTGCGTCATTTGTTTTTTTACTACGCCAGTTACAATTTTTAAAGCCCTGTTATGACTAGTGGAGGATACATGGTTACCTAATCCTATTAATGTCACCTCACCACCATTGTTGTCGTGTATACGTTTAAAATCAATTATATTCTCCATGATGGAGAGGTCAACTAAACGAGTTTGGGACATATCAATATTGACGACAGATCCTAGGGGAACCTCCTGAAACAATTTATCCAGTTCTAGTGCATATAGGAAATTGGAAATCCCCATCAACTTTATAGAGTAAGTGCCGTCTTCTAAATGGTAGACTTTCGAACCGGAACTATAAATCATTTTAAAGAAAGACAGGATTCCCACCTTAGCTAATAGCATGTGAGTCACTAGTGTGATTAGAATCCCACCTATGATTCCATAAAGCAAATCAGTATATAAGGTGATAATTAGTGTCGAAGACAGAAATAGCAATTGTTCTATTCCCTGATCGTAGGCATGCTTGAATACCTGGGGGGAAGCTAGCTTAAAGCCTGTATGCACGAGGATTGCGGCTAAGGCGGCTAAGGGCACGCTTCTTAAAATGGGTGCTAAAAGAAGGATAAATAAAATGAGGAAGATGCCGTGGTATAGGTTAGACCACTTCGTTTTAGCATTGTTATTTACGTTTACTGTACTTCGAACTATTACTGTGATGATGGGGAGTCCACCTAAGGCTCCTGATATCATTGTGCTGATTCCAACACCCACTAAGTCCTTATTAAGATTTGTAGTACGCTTATAAGGGTCTAGTATATCTACGGCACGAGCACTGGCTAATGTCTCTAAGGAGGCGATTGTGGTTATTGACAATACCGTGAGCCAAAAAGGCAGGGTTCCAATCATCGCAAAATCTGGATGCATTATACAATCCATAGGATTGTTAGGAATATCAATTAGTAGTTGGGGTCCCACTCCATATGTGTTTCCTAAGAAAGAAATACTGTGTTCGTTGAAAAAATCAAATCCGAAAGCCATAGGTATGGCAATCAGCAAGACCCACATGGGTGCAGGGATAGTTCTAATTATTTTACTATTGATTCTCTTATAAAAAACAAGTACTAAAATCCCGGTTATAGTAACTAGCAAGACAAAGGGGTTTGCTTCCGGGAGGTTATGAAAAATATCCAATAGATTCCCAATTATGGTGTCAGCATCGGAAGTTGTTCCCATGGCATATGGCGCTTGTTTTGCAATGATTATTACACCGATTGCTGCTAAAATTCCGTGTAAAACAGAGGAGGGTAATAGTTTAGCGAAACGCCCCATTTTAAAGACTCCCATAACGATTTGGATACCGCCCGATATGACGATTGCCGCTAGTACGTAATTGATATTTCCATCAAGAGCTACAAGACCACCCAGGATCACTGCTATAAGTCCAGCAGCTGGTCCATTAATTGCTAGATGGCCACCTCGAAAGAATGTTGTTACCACTCCACCTATGATCGCAGATAGGACCCCTGCCATGGGTGACATTTCTGAGGCAACTGCAATCCCAAGAGCAAGAGGTAGGGCAACCAAAGAGACGCTTATCGCCGCTAAAAGGTCATTACGCCAATTTTCTTTCAGCCCTTTAAATCCAGTACTTGGGATTGAATAATTAGATTTCATCTTTTAGATAAGGAGTTTAAAGTTCTCAAGTTAGGGGAATTATATTCATTCATTAATGTACTTTGTAATAGATTCTATCCATAGCAGATAGGCGTCTCCAATAAGGTGTTGAATGTCATTTGTAATGATTGGTAGTTTATTTTTTCCTATGCCTGCAATTCAATCAAGTGACGGTTTAAATGAAGGAATGAATTTGACTAACTACATGAACTCATTCGTTGGACTTGTTCCAGTACAAGTCCAGCTTGGGGGTATAATGGCTCTGGGCAATGTGACGTGCCTAACGGGTTAAAAGGAGTAGTAGATATTGCAGGTGGGGGTATTCACTCTCTCGCTCTAAAAGAGGATGGAACGGTAGTAGCTTGGGGGTTAAAGAGCCTGTACGCTTATAGATCTCTATAGCACCGCTATGCCTGAATGAATACAGAGTCTGTAGATCCTCTAGAACAGTAGACTGAGCTTTATATCGACTCCTTAGAGTCTTGAAGTAATCCTTATTG
>CAWVZZ010000026.1:0-15167 GCA_963934745.1 uncultured Flavobacteriales bacterium
TGAGCAGCCATACGGGAGGTGTTTTTTAGGTGCAGATTTTGAGCGTGCGAAAGTACGTAAAAACACCATACAAATCAACGGTTTTCGAGCTTAATCTCGTGTTGGAGCTAGCGACTTGACGGATGAGATAAATTCCTCCAAATTCCAGGCTTCTTCAACGTGGAAATTACCGCTCTTTGTGCGCCTTAATTCCACCAATGTTCCTCCCACATTTAATGCCGCACCTAGGTCGTGTGCCATCGACCTGATATAGGTCCCCTTAGAACATTCAACTGTAAATTTCACGTCGACAACCTTATGCCCGGACACCTCAGATTTTGTAAAAGACTCGATGTCGAATTTGTCAATTGTAACGGTTTTATGTTTCAACGCCACAGTTTTACCCTGTCTAGCTGCTTTATATGCAGTGACGCCATCAACTTTTTTCGCACTGTATTGAGGTGGCATTTGTTCTATAGACCCTAAAAAGGTATCTGCAGTTTTACTCACTTGTGCTAGGTTTAAGGATAGTATCTCAGATGCGTCACCCCAGCTGTCTACATCGGTTTCTGCGTCGTAGGAGGGAGTTGTGGCGCCTAGACGAATCACACCCGTATATGTTTTTTTCTCGGCTTGAAGTAGGTCGATGGTTTTCGTTTTTCTACCGGTACATATCACTAATACCCCTGTTGCAAGAGGATCTAATGTGCCTGCATGACCCACTTTAATTTTCTTAATGTTGAACTCCCCTCTGATAGTGCCCCTTACTTTATTCACCACGTCGAAACTTGTCCAGGTAAGTGGCTTGTCGAATACCAGCACTTGCCCCTCTAGTAATTTTTCAGCGTTGTTAAATGGTAGTTTATTTGTGCTCATCTTTTTTCTCTTTTGCAGCAGTTCTTCCACTTGTCATTTCTGTAGCCTCAGATGCAGTCATCCCTGCCATATCCTCAAAAATTCCGAGCACATGTCTTACTGATACTACGTTTTGAATCCTTAATCTAAGAGCTCCGTTACGCTGGTACATGCTCGCGTCATTATGATGGTGTTTCAAGTAATTTAATACTCGGGCGAACATAGGGCCCTGGAAATATGGGCTGTCTTCTTCAGTGACAAATGCAGCGATGAGTTTGCTGCTTTTCAAAATCACTTTCTCCATACCTAATATTCTAGATAACCATCGAAGTTTAATGGTGAGTAATAATTCCTTTGTCTCTTTGGGCATAGGCCCAAACCTATCCTCCATCTTTACCATAAACCCTTCTAATTCGTGATCAGAATCGATCCCGTCAAGTTCGCGATATAGGTTAATTCTTTCTGGGATATCGCTGACATAGCTATCCGGGATTAACAATCCGAGATCCGTTTCTAGAACGGTCTCCTCCACATATTTCCCAGTCTCACGACGCTCTTCTTCGAAGAGTTCATTAAACTGGTCCTCCTTTAATTCTCTAACAGCATCGGCAAGTATTCTTTGGTACATATCGAAACCTATATCGGATATGAACCCACTTTGTTCAGCACCTAATAAATCCCCAGCTCCACGTATATCTAAATCCCGCATAGCTATATGAACTCCACTTCCCAAATCACTGAATTGCTCCAGAGCCTGTAAACGCTTTCTAGATTCAGCCGGCAAAGCACTTAACGGGGGAGCCATCAGATAACAGAATGCCTTGCGATTCGACCTCCCCACTCTCCCTCTTAGTTGATGTAAATCACTTAGTCCAAACTTTTGTGCCTCATTTATCAATATCGTATTAGCGTTACTAATATCTATTCCACTTTCAATAATGGTAGTGGCAACAAGGACATCGTATCCACCCTCTATAAACCTAGCCATAACCTCCTCTAGTTCTTTTCCCTCCATCTGTCCGTGACCTATCCCTATCCTAACGTCGGGACATAGGCGCTGTATCATACCAGCAACATCTTTTATGTTTGCGACTCTATTATGAACGAAATATACTTGCCCACCTCGGCTTACCTCGTAACTAACCGCATCCCTTATCACCTCCTCATTAAACGAAGTTAGGATTGTATCTATTGGATGTCTATTAGGCGGTGGGGTTTTAATAATGCTCAAATCTCGTGCGCCCATTAATGAAAACTGCAGGGTTCTAGGAATAGGTGTTGCAGTGAGAGTTAGCGTATCTACGTTAGCTCTCATAGTTTTCAGCTTATCCTTAACCCCCACACCGAACTTCTGCTCTTCATCTACGATCAATAATCCCAGGTCGTTGAATTTTACTTTCTTTCCTACAATTGCATGTGTCCCGATTAAAATATCTACTTCTCCACTCTCTACCTTTCTTAGAGTTTCCTTAAGTTTTTTACCTGTTTTAAAACGGTTGATGTAATCCACTGTCACCGGAAATTCTTTAAGTCTCCTAGTGAAACTTCTCGCGTGCTGCATGGAAAGGATGGTGGTAGGGACTAACATTGCTACCTGTTTGCCGTCGGTTGCTGCTTTAAACGCAGCCCTTATCGCTATTTCTGTTTTCCCAAAACCGACATCACCACATATAAGCCTATCCATAGGTACGACCTTTTCCATATCCTCCTTTACAGCCTTGGTTGCTGAATGTTGGTCAGGCGTGTCTTCGAACATAAAGCTGGCTTCAAGCTCATGCTGAAGATATGAATCTGGAGTATATGCAAATCCCTCAGCTGCCTTTCGCTTCGCATATAATTGTAGTAGATCATATGCGATTTGTTTAACTCGGTTCTTTGTTTTCGCTTTCGTCTTTGCCCAAGTTGCCGTGCCAAGCTTATTCACAGATGGAGTAGTTCCTTCCTTTGAGGTGAATTTAGAAATACGGTGAAGAGAATGAATACTCACATAAAGCACGTCGCCCCCTTTGTACGATAGGCGTATCGCTTCTTGTTCTTTTCCATTTACATCAATCTTATGTAAACCACTAAACTCACCTATGCCATGATCGATGTGAACAACGAAATCACCCACCTCAAGGCCCATCAATTCTTTGATGGTTAGAGCCTCTCGGCTCTTTCGGAAACCATCTTTGAGTTTGAAACGATGATATCGATCGAACAGCTGGTGATCTGTGTAAACGAGAATTTTCAGGGCCTTATCTACAAATCCTTCACTAAGCTCCATAGGAATAGGCTTGTAGGGCACATCTGGGGATTTTTCTCCGTTTGCGTCTTGTCTATCAGTGAAAATATCATGTAGTCTTTCTAACTGAGTAGCCTGTCCAGACACGATTACATTCACATAACCATTTCTGTGATTTGCGATAAGATTTGTAGCGATCATATCGAAGTGCTTATTGAAAGCAGGCTGCTCTGTCATACCATATTCCACAGTCAACCTGTCGGGAAATGAGGCCCCTCCTCCAAACTCCACAACGGAAAAGTCTTCAATAAGAGATTTGAATAGTTTACTGTTCAGATAAAGTTCGTCTGGGGGAGTTCTCTTTGTTTCACCTTCTAGCCTATCGAAATGAGAGTGTGCTTTCTCCAGCTCTTTGTCCAAACCTAGCTCGCACCCACGGACATCAGACATCCACATAATCGAAGAGTTTGGGATAAAGCTAAAGAAAGGCTCTTGGGATTTATGGAGAGTTTTATCCCCCACATTAGGCACAATTGTAGCCCTAGTGAGTTTACTCACGCTGAGTTGTGAAACCGGATCAAACTTCCGAATCGACTCTATCTCTTCTCCGAAAAACTCTATTCTATATGGATGGTCTAATGAGTAGCTAAACACGTCAACTATGCCACCCCTCATTGCATATTGACCTGGCTCATAGACAAAGTCAACCTTGTCGAATCCGTATTCTAAAAAAACTTCATCTAAGAAATCCAAAGAAAAATTATCGCCAATACCTAGAGAAAATGTTTGGGCACTCAGCTCTTTTTGGGTTATTACTTGCTCTGAAAGAGCACCTGGATAACTAACAATAATGCAACCTTCGCGACCTCCATTAATCTCATTCAACACCTCAGCCCGCATTGCGATATTTGCATTTTCTGTAACCTCTTCTTGATAGGGTACCCGTGCAGATCTAGGAAACATGAAAATAGGTCTAGGCTTGTCACCGAGAATTTGCTCGAGATCATTCATGAAATAAGCAGCCTTCTCTTTGTCGTCTAGGACGAAGACGTGATGTCGGGGTTTCTCTCCACTCTCTTCCTCGCGGATTAATACTCCCGCGGCAACAAGAGCTAGGGAAGATCCTACGACTCCTTTTAATTCTAATTTTCCAGATTTTTTTTGTAGCTCGCGTAAAACTTTCCCACCTCGATTATCTCGAGTATAGAATTCTAATAGGTCACTGGATCGCATTGAACTCATTACGCAATGCAAAAGTAAGGTTTAGTCTTCCTCTTTCGTTGGAGGCGCAGAATTCATCTCTGGATTGTTTTCAGCCATCTGACACGCCATCATCGCATGTACCAGATTTCTATTTCCTACATAAAAAGGAGCCCTTTGGTGAAGTTCAGAAGGAACTCTCTCCATTATACGGCCTTCATCGTCGATAGCCATTCCACCAGCCTGTTCTGCGATAAACGCCAGAGGAGCACATTCATATAGAAGTCTTAGTTTTCCGTTGGGTTTTTTAATCAAAGAAGGGTAGAGGTAGATACCTCCATGAATTAAGTTTCTGTGAAAATCAGCAACTAAAGAACCTATATATCTAGCCCTAAACCTAGCTCCTCGAGTGATTTGGCAACCCTCAACAAATAACTTTGCCGGCTTACAACACTTACCTAGTAGAGCATCGTTTACAGAATAAATCCGGCCTTTTTCAGGAAATTCCATAGCTGGGTGAGATAGAAAAAACTCCCCTACTGCCGGATCTAACGTGAACCCGTTTACACCTGAGCCCGTTGTGTAAACGAGCATAGTTGATGAACCGTACAGAATATATCCAGCTGCAACCTGCTCAGTTCCGGCTTGTAAAAAATCGGCATCGACTAAAGTCTCACCCATAGGGGTTATTCTTCTGTGTATACTGAAAATCGTTCCTATGCTCACGTTAACATCAACATTAGAAGAACCATCAAGTGGATCCATCAATACGATATACTTTCCTGATTTGCCCTTATCTCCGCAGAGTATAGGTGCTTCTTGCTCCTCCGATCCAATTCCAGCTACAGATTTTCCGGCAGACAGAATTCGCATAAATGTTTCGTCAGCAAAGACATCTAACTTCTGCTGAGCCTCGTCCTGGACGTTAGTTGTTCCAGCATCTCCTAGAATTCCTGCTAGGCCTGCTCGATTAACTTGGTGATTGACGATTTTTGCTGCAACACCGATATCGGTAAGAAGCCGTGTTAGTTGACCAGACACAAATGGGAATGCCGCTTGGCTATCCATGATAAACTCCCCGAATGTTTTCGCCTTACTCATTTCGCAAAGTTACAATATCGTAGACGGCTTTGAGAGCAGAGCTTTGGTAAGCTCGTGAAATTGAACAACGCTCAGTTGTTCTGCTCTCATAGCTGCGAATTCTTCGGGGATCAAGTCTTTTTCAAAGCCCGCATTTGTCAATGCATTTCGTAAAGTTTTACGCCTTTGATTAAATGAAGCTTTGACCACTCTCTTTAGTTCTAAAAAGGTACAACCGGGATCAACCATCTCATTACGAGTTAGTCGGATCACTCCGCTTTTAACCTTTGGTGGTGGCTCGAAAGCATCTGCATCTACAGTGAAGAGATATTCTATGTCGTAGTAAGTCTGGAGTAGTACACTTAGAATCCCATACTTTTTAGTCCCGGGACCTTCTGCGACCCTTTCCGCCACTTCTTTTTGGAACATACCTACAACTTCAGGGACTCGATCTCTCCAGTCGAGAACTTGAAAAAGAATTTGGGACGAGATATTATATGGAAAATTCCCGGCGACAATAAAACGAGCACCTTCTGGAAATGCAATGTCGGGATTCCAGTTCAAGACATCCACTCCGTACACCTTTGAAGAAGGCATGATGTCCTCAGTAATTAAGTACTCAACACTCTCTTCATCTAGTTCGATTACATGAAGATCCAAATCCCCTCTATTTAACAGTGGGCGCGTTAATGCCCCTGTACCTGGGCCTATCTCCAATACGGTAGTACAACCGTTATGACAAGTTAAAGATTCAGCAATTTCTTGGGCTATGCCAGGGCCGGTTAAGAAGTGTTGGCCTAGGTACTTTTTCGCCCTAAACTTCATTTAGCAAACCCTTCTGAAATTACTGGCAGAACAGTTCTAAATGCCGCGGCTTTGCTCCCCCACTTTGAAGCGAATTCATTTTGGAGAGCTGGGGCACAGTCATTTTGGTATGTAGTAAATGCTTCAACAGAATGTGTAATAAATTGGACGGCATACGTAAGGCCTCCCTGTTCATCTCCCTCTACTCGGCAAAGCTTATAATCGCGGAAATGGCCAGTGGCTAATACCGCAGGGATGTGTATCTTCTCCATGTACTCCTCCCACTGTTTGGCACAAGATGCATCAACTGAAATTGTAATATTGTAAAGTATCATGGATTTATTCTTCAAGTTCAATATAGTCCTCACCCCTCAAATATCTAAATCTTTTTCGAGCTTCAATTACATGAAGTGATCCTGAGAACTCAAAAATCAACTTCTCATATAATTCTTCGGCCTTTTCTAGATCCTTATAATGATCATCGTATATCACAGCTAATTTATAGAGGGCATCGTCACCTGTGATATCATCGAAATGAAGGTCTACGATCTCTTCATAATACCCCATTGCAATCTCCACATATCCCTTCTGCATAGCTATGTCGCCCTTGGCCATTAGTATTTCATCCTCTAAAGAATGACCAGGGTAGTTGTTCAATAACGTATCAAGGGTATTAACAGCATCACGATACCTTCGTTGCATTATCAAAAGATCTGCTCTAGCATATAACTCCATGGGCTCAACGATGGTGTCAAGGTTAAAGTTGTCCGTAATCAACAGACTTAGTTCGATGGCGTCGTTTGAAATAAGTTTGGAGGTTGAAGCCTTGATAGCGTCAAGCTGGGTTTGGGCCCAAGCGAAATCACCGGTATAATAACTTATACGAGCATTTCTAAATTTCGCTTCGTGCCCCATAGGATCATCTTTAAAATCTAAGATGACCTGAGTGAAAATAAGTGAAGCATCCCATACTAAATCTGCAAACACATAAATATCCCCTAGCTCTAATTTACACACTGCCGCAACCCGTTTATTCAAGCCCTTAATGGAGAGCACTTCCTCTAAGACATCCATACCCTCTTCTGAACGCCCTAAGAAAAACGCCAGCAAGTGGGCATGATCCTTCTGCATAATAGCCGTTTCAGACCTTATCCCTAGATTTCGAATACTAGATGCATAATCTAATTCTAACTCACTTAAGGCATCCATATCTAACGGAGTCTCAGAAGTTAAAACATGGAATCTAACCTGCAGAGTTTCATTTCTTGCGGTGTAGAAATATGGATTACCAGAACCTTTACCTGCGACATATGAGAAACACTCTAGAGCAGTTTCTAAATCATTATTAGCGGCGGAAGTGTTCCCCAGCTCCATCAATCTCACACCTATCTCACCCAGTCGTATGTCTAGAGAACGAGCGTGTATAAAGGCTGTAGAAAACTCCTTGCTCTGAGTAAAATACCAAACCAGCATCTCTGAATAAATTGTGTTTGATGGATATTTCTTAGCAGCCCTCAATAACTCCCCCCTCATCATATCTCTATTCTCTTCTTCGGTTTCAAGGCGTAAATTCCTATTCAGACTAGTTTGAACTGTTATTAGATAGGTAGGTTTTGTGTTCAAGAGATCAAGAAAACTCTCCACCATACCTTGATAATCACCCATCATTCCTTTAAGATGAGCTAATTCATAATGAAAATCATTAGTCCCCATCTGAATTGCCTTCATATAGGTTTTATAGGCCAAATCGAGCTTATCCAAACTAATAAACGCATTAGCTAACCTTACCGCCGCAGACCTCCCCGGTTGAAGAATATTCAACGCATCATCAAATGCATCGATAGCTTTCTCCTTTAAGTCGAACTTCATATACAGCGAACCTAAATCTACATAGGCAGTGGATTTACTGGTCTTATGGCGTCTTTTTAATCTAGCCTTTACAAGCTTTTCAGCCTCATTGAAATCATCCATCGCCAGAAGCGACTCGTAATACATGAGGTAAATCTTATTCGTCTTATTCGTTTTGTATATGCTGCCCAGATATAAAAGAGCCTCCTCGTAACTACCGTTATTATAGTAGTATTCTGCAAGTTCTAAATCGGTTTGGGCGTGTGAGGCGCTAGTAATTGTGAAGCTGATACTCAAGGCCAAAACAACTCCAATCATATTGCTCACCCACGCTCTCATTCCCCAGCTATAATATGAGCCCACTCACTTTTTTTCTCACGAATCAGGCTATCAACTTCATTCCAACATGCGGTATCCGTCTCTAATCCTAACCTTATATATCTCTTCGTTTCATGAAACACAGAGTCTAAATCTATTACAATCGCGAGTTCAATAGAGGAATTCAAAGCGATGTAGTCTGAGTCGATTACGTCTCCTAAAGCGTCAATATTTGCGCCCATATCAATAACAGAGATTAATCCCTCAATCTGATTTAAGCTTTTACCACATTGATTTATCAAGCCTTGTATTCTCGATGGTGCATCTTTAAGAAATCTACTTGCTTTTGAGAGTTCAGCTATAATAGGAGCGTCAGATCTAATGAAAGTAATATTGCTATCTAGGCCCAACCACCTCACATCGTTCTTTGCGATATCCAACCTTTCTCTCACAGCAAGTATACTATCGAGAGGGAATCCATTGACAACAACTAGTATTGAGTCGAGCTGAATGACAGCTGATTCAAGCGGAGTTTTATCTATTTTCTCTCCACAACTAGCTAGCAATGTGATCGCTATAGCGATGATATTTAGATTGAGAAATTTCATATTAAATACGGTCAAATCCAACAAATGGTATTATCGCCTTAGGAATAGCAACTCCCTCAGCATCTTGATGGTTTTCTAAAAAAGCGGCTACAATTCTAGGTAATGCTAGGGCAGAGCCGTTCAGTGTATGCACGTATTTATTCTCTCCATCAACATCCTTAAATCTACACTTCAAACGGTTCGCTTGGAATGTTTCAAAACTCGACACAGAACTCACCTCTAACCAACGCTCCTGAGCCGCACTCCACACTTCAAAGTCATAGGTAATAGCAGCAGTGAATCCCATATCGCCGGCACAAAGTCTCAAGACTCTATATGGCAACTCCAAATCCTCAAGCAATCCCTTCACGTGATTCACCATTTGATCTAATGCGGCAACAGAATTCTCAGGTTTTACTATTTGTATTATTTCTACTTTATCAAATTGATGCAGTCTATTTAACCCTCTCACATCCTTTCCATAACTTCCAGCTTCTCGTCTAAAGCAAGGCGTGTATCCACACAACTTCACGGGTAAATCCGAACCCTGCAACAATGTGTCTCGATAGATATTCGTCAGCGGAACCTCTGCCGTAGGAATCATATACAGATCATCATCCTGCATATGGTACATCTGCCCTTCTTTATCAGGGAGCTGTCCTGTGCCAAACCCACTATCAGCATTAATCATAAGTGGTGGCATGTACTCTGTATAGCCAGCTTCCTCTGCTTTTTCGAGGAAATATCTAATCAATCCCCTCTGAAGCTTAGCTCCCTTCCCCTTGTAAAAGGGAAACCCAGCACCACTAACTTTAGCTCCTAGATCGAAATCTATGATATCCTGCTCCTTTGCAATATCCCAATGTGGTTTATTGTTCTCCCCTAATTCAGGTTTATCTCCCCAGCTATAAATCTCTTCATTATCTGCGGCAGACTTCCCTGCCATAACGATATCACATGGTGTGTTAGGGATTTGAGAAAGCAGCTCTTTAATTTCATTATCATTGCCGTTCATCTTCTCCTTTAGATCTCCAGATTTCTCCTTCAGTCCAGACGTAGCAACTTTAATCTTTTCAGCTTCCTCTTTTTTACCCTCGCGCATTAAGCCACCTATCTGTCTACTTAGATTGTTAGATTCGGCCAGTGTATCATCAAGATTCTTCTGAAACGCCCTACGCTCCACGTCTAATTCCAGAATTCTGTCAACAGATTCAGTCACGTCAATCCCTCTCTTTGAAAGGCATTGAATTACGCTGTCGCGTTTTTCGCGAAGTTGAGTAAGTGTTAACATTCTAGTTTCTTACGGTGAAGTTCGGATTTTTTACCCGAACCGACACCAAATAAAATAAAAAAACTCCCGCCCCGAAGGGGACGGGAGTCCAAATTAGTTTTAGGAATGACTTCCTATTACGCTTCTTCTCCCGCCGCTACGACAGAAACAAAGGAGCGATTATTACGTTTCTTACGAAATTCAACAATTCCGTCTGTAAGAGCGTACAAGGTGTGATCCTTGCCCATTCCAACATTAGTTCCGGGGTGATGAGTTGTACCACGCTGACGAACAAGGATGTTGCCAGAAATACAAAATTGACCACCGAATATCTTTACACCCAGTCGTTTCGACTGTGATTCACGTCCGTTTTTAGAGCTACCTGCTCCTTTTTTATGCGCCATGACTTATGCTTTTGTTGCTTTCGTAGTTGACTTCTTAGCTACAGGTTTCTTAGCTGATGGCTTTTTCGCAACAGCTTTCTTAGCTGCTGGTTTCTTTGCCGCTGCTTCAGTTGTTGGAGCGTCTGCCTTCTTTGTTGTTTCCGCCGCAGGTTTAGCTGCTGCTTTCTTTGCCGTTGCTTTTTTGATATCCGTAATACGGAGCTCAGTTAAGTAAGGACGGAAGCCGTTAAGCTTCTGATATCCTTTACGACGTTTCTTTTTGAAGATAAGAACTTTATCTCCTTTTAAATGCCGCTCTATGGTGGCATGAACGGCTAGGCCGTCTATAGCTGGGGCGCCAACTGTAACGTCTCCGTCTTTGTCAGTAAGGAAAACACGATCGAATTGAATCTTCGATCCTTCCTTAGCATCTAAACGGTTTACGAAAACCTGTTGGTCTTTTTCTACCTTATACTGGTGCCCTGCTATCTCTACGATTGCATACATGGAAAATAATTTTTACCTCATGGAATTACTCCATAAGGGGGCGCAAAGATAGTGCCTTCACTCGTATTGCCCAACTTTTCGCGACGAAACTTGATTTGCACGAAAATTTACTAATGCTACACCGCAAATAATCACTCCACCACCTAATAAATGCCACTTCGTTAACACCTCTCCATCTAGCCACCCCCACATAGCTGCAAACAACGGTATAATATAGGTTACAGAACTAGCCGTTAGAGCGTTTGTCCATTTAATTAAAGAGTTAAAGAGCACTAAAGCACCAGCCGTCCCGAAGACAGATAGAACTATGATTGCAACCATAGATATCACACCGGAATCGTGAGAATTGAACGTCTCGATCACATTTGAAAAACTCAACATGATTAAGCTAGGAGCTAAAACCAGAAGAAGTGCGATAGCTGCGATAGCCACAGACGGAATCCCCATAAGTTTTTCCTTAAGCACATTAACACTAATTCCATAAAACAAAGTTGCTAGCGCCACCTTCCCACATGCCCCCCAAGCGATTTCATCTCCTGACTCAAACACATTTCCTCCAGACAGTATCAATATCCCAGCACCTATAAAGCCTATTACTAACCCCGATAATTGTTTCCAAGACAGAGCGGTGCCGAAAATAATAACAGCCACGAGCATTGTGAATAGTGGCGTAAGTGAATTTAACATACCAACAACGGCACTAGGGAGCTGGGTTTGGGCTGTAGTAAAAAGATAAGCAGGTAGGAGATTACCTAAAGTTCCAATCACAAGCAACCAAATCCACTTCTCCCTTGTAATCGATTTTAGATAGCGCAACGCTATAGGCAACATTACTATAGCCGCAATGCTAATTCTCAAAGCCGCCACCTCAAGAGGAGAATACACCTTACTGCCGTGCACGTCAAACATAGCAGTTTTCATCAAGATGAACGAACTACCCCACACAAACGCCAGAAGTATCAATACTCCCCACACCCATAATGTTGATTTTTCCTTTTGCACAGTTTGGCAAAGGTACTCCCGCTGCGTTAGTACATTTGCAACATGAGACTATTTACATTTTTACTTTTTGCTTCTTTTCTAATAGTAGGATGCAGCGAGCCTTTCCACGGAACCCCTGAGATTACGAATGTGGTAAAAACGGAAGGATCTCAAGCAAAGCGTATAGCTACATTAGAGATTGACGGCATGATGTGTGAAATAGGATGTGTAGCGAAAGTGAAAAAAGAACTTTTAGAACTCGAAGGTGTATCTAACGTTGTTATGGATTTCGATTCTGATAGAGAGACTAATTTTGCGAATGTAGAGTACGATATAAATACAGTTTCTTTATTCTCTATTTACAATTCGGTCAATTCTATCGCTGACGGCAGACTCTACGGAGTGACGGCTGTAGTAGACACAGAATTTCGGGCAGACTCGGAGTGAGGAAACTCACTAACATAGCGTTTTACTTTGTTTTTGCTGTAGTTCTAGCTGGATCTATAGTGAGAATGACGGGGTCTGGAATGGGCTGCCCGGATTGGCCGAAGTGTTTTGGGCTTCTTATCCCTCCTACTTCTGAGGACCAAATCCGTTGGGCCACTGACACAGATTATTCAGAGGGTAGAATGGTGATTGAGAATGACACGCTTTGGTACTCTACATCAGACCACATTTCTCAAGGCGAAAGTTTTTCTCCCGAAAACTGGGCCCCTCATCCCCACCATAACTATTCGAAATTTAATACCACGCATACCTGGATCGAATACCTCAATCGACTGACAGGTGCTCTTGCCGGTATCCCAGTCCTTCTTCTCTTTATTCTCGCCATCAGATCGCGAAAAACGCTCCCTATTATCTTCGCCTCTGCTACGCTAGTTTCACTGCTATTTGTGGCTTATCTCGGGAAATTAGTAGTTGACGGCAACCTCATCCCGTTCTCCATTACCATTCACACCTTAGGTGCACTTTCAATTCTCGCTTGCCTGATTCTCATGATGCAACATCTCGACGGGATGAAGGTCGCAATAAATAAATCGACCAGAACGTGGATGATTGTAAGCATTACTTTAGCTCTTCTGCAGTTCGTTCTAGGCACTCAAGTTCGGGAACTGGTAGACCATTTCATGGAGTCTGGAATTACTAGAACGAACATAATAGACTCTCTCCCTGAATGGTGGAAACTCCATAGATCTGCTGCGTGGATAGTTCTAGTTTCCCATGTGGTTTGGGCAGTGAGTCTTTATAAAATGCCCCAGCTTAAGAGCTATGCTATAATGGTATTTGTTATTCTCTTAGGCCAAATGACCACCGGCATTCTCTTCATTCAAATCGGGATACCCGCATTTGCACAGCCCGTTCATATCGTGTTAGGGTTCGCCTTAATATTAGTAGACCTTCGTGCTATACTAGCAACGAAGGTCTAATAATTTTCTGCTTAACGCGCGTTTGCTAACGCAAACGAATGTCAACGTCTAGCCGCTATTGAAATTTGTTTGCTAACGCAAACGAATGTCAACGTCTAGCCGCTATTGAAATTTGTTTGCTAACGCAAACGAATGTCAACGTCTAGCCGCTGCACATTTCACAATCGTCACCGTTGTCGATGCTGCACATAGCTAATGCTTCTTCTTCTGTAAGCTCTGGAGCTTTTCCTTCTTTAGTCTCGTCTTGGTACTTCTTCTCGATAGTAAACTTGATGGCATCAGCTGCTGCTTTAGTTCTCAAGTAGTACATACCAGTCTTAAGTCCGCTCTTCCATGCGTGGAAGTGCATGGAAGTGAGTTTTGAATTAGTCACGTTTTCCATGAAGATGTTCAGTGACTGAGATTGGCAAATGAATGCTCCTCTGTCTGCTGCCATATCCAGGATAGAACGCTGACTTATCTCCCATGAAGTTCTGTATAACAGTTTGAGGTTATCTGGAATCTCCTTGATATTCTGGACAGATCCGTTAGCGGCAATTAGACGATTCTTCATTTCAACATCCCAAAGCCCAAGCTTGGTTAGGTCTCTCAATAAGTGTTTGTTCACTACGATGAACTCACCAGACAGTACACGACGGGTGTAAATGTTAGAGGTGTAAGGCTCAAAGCATTCGTTGTTTCCGAGGATTTGGGCTGTAGAAGCTGTAGGCATAGGAGCAATCAATAATGAATTGCGCATTCCATGCTTTTTAATCTCAGCCTTCAACACATCCCACTCCCATCTGTCAGTAGGTTTTACGTTCCACATATCGAACTGTAGAATACCTTTTGACGCTGGTGAGCCCTTAAATGTCTCATAAGCACCTTCTTCAATGGCCAAGTCTTTAGAAGCTGTACAAGCAGCATAGTAAAGTGTTTCGAAAATATCCTTATTTAACTGACGTGCCTCATCACAATCAAATGCATATCGCATCATAATGAACGCATCAGCTAGACCTTGAATTCCGATTCCGATAGGACGGTGACGCATGTTCGAGTTGCGTGCTTCAATAACAGGGTAGTAGTTCCTGTCGATAATCTTATTAAGGTTCTTTGTTACTTGATAAGTAATAGCGAACAGTTTATCGTGGTCGAATGTACCGTCCTCCTTTACGAATTTAGGTATAGCAACAGACGCTAGGTTACATACAGCGACTTCATCAGGAGCAGTGTACTCGATGATCTCAGTACATAGATTAGATGAGCGTATAGTTCCTAGATTCTTCTGGTTAGACTTAGCGTTAGCAGCGTCTTTAAAGAGCATGTAAGGTGTGCCTGTTTCTGTTTGGGATTCAAGAATCTTAAACCAAAGTTCCTGAGCCTTGATAGTTTTACGACCCTTGCCCTCCTTCTCATACTTTACATATAGTTTTTCAAACTCCTTACTATGAGTTTCTGGTAGGCCTGGGCACTCGTTAGGACACATTAAAGTCCAGTCTCCATCCTCCTCAACTCTCTTCATAAACAAGTCTGGAATCCAAAGAGCGTAAAATAAATCTCTAGCTCTTTGCTCTTCTTTACCGTGGTTTTTGCGCATCTCTAGGAAGTCAAAGACGTCAGCATGCCAAGGCTCTAAGTACATAGCGAAAGACCCCTTACGGCGACCTCCACCCTGGTCTACATATCTCGCGGTGTCGTTAAACACTCTTAACATAGGAACGATAC
>CAWVZZ010000027.1:0-15042 GCA_963934745.1 uncultured Flavobacteriales bacterium
TAGACTTAATGTACCTTTCGCACTATTGGGGTCAGAGTCACAGACATTTGAGGAGGCTGGACTTAAGGCAACTTGGGAGCCACTAGTGAGCCAAAGTTTCGGGGTGAGAATGAATCACAGGCTGCGGGAGAGTTGGACCTTCGGGACTGGTATAATGTTGATTAGAAGGAATTATTCTATTCAGTTCGAATATGCAAATGATACATTAGGAATGAATTTTCACGATACTATACCTATGCTTAGAGCGTCGTGTTATAGGATCCCTCTAATTGCAGAGACTCGTGTTCCACTAGGTAATGGATATTTTATTACTGCGTCTGCCGGAACGGGGATAGAATTCAGCCCTTCAGATTTCTTCGTTAAGGGTTACACATTAGAGGAAGGTAATAATAGAGATTACGAAGCGTATTTGGGTAAATTAAGGTGGGGTACAGCTCCGTTAATAGCTGAGTTCGGATTCGAGAAAGAACCTAAAGGTGAGACTCCTGGATATTATCTAGGTGTTTACTGGTCTAGATCATTAGGTAGGTCGTATTGGGTAGAACAAAGGTGGTTCACACAAACAGTTTCAGTAAAGCACCAAGATTTCCTCCCCACGTCGCTTGCAGGTATAGAACTAAGGATATTACTTAAGTAGAATAGTTCTCACGAATTGTGAGATAACCTTCCCGTCTGCACGTCCAGCCATATCTGCTGAGGCAATCCCCATTACCTTACCCATATCGCCCATTCCGCTTGCTCCGAGCTCCGATATTATTTCCTTAACTCTTTCTTCTATTTCACCCTCGGACAAAGCACTAGGTAAGAATTCCGAAAGTATCTCCGCTTGAGCTAATTCATCAGACGCTAAATCCTCTCGATCTTGAGAAGAATATACTTCAGCTGTATCAATTCTTTGACGATGAAGTTTGCTCAGGATTTTTATTGCCTCGGCATCGGTTAATTCTTCAGTTGCACCTGTCTTAGACTGCTCGAGCATAAACTTTGATTTTGCATCGCGCAGGGTTGCTAATCTTATTTTATCTCTCGTTTTCATGGCATCTTTAATGCCCGAGTTAATTGTGGAATGTAGGGTGGCCATTAATCTACGTTATCGTGTAAATACGGATTGTCATCACGTAGCTCTATTTTACGTCCCCCATGCTCGTCAACTTCTTCGTTGATAGAAAAACGACTCACACTAGACTCTGAAGATGGTGCTACATCATCGAGTGTAACATTTCTTCTCTTAAATGCTGGTTCGTTTTCTAAATCTAGAATTCTCCCAGGGAGTCGAAGTTTCATCTTAACATCATTCAGTGTTCTTTTAACTTGACTCTGTCTTTCAAGAAACGCTTCACGCGATTGAACTTTGTTGACTTCATTTGCCTCTTCTTCTTTTTTATCTTCCTCTAGGTTAAATGTATTGTTAGGTGACTCTTCTAATGGTGCATCGTCAAGATTGTGTATTACAATATCATCGTCTTCGATGACTTCGTCCTGGAATAACTCTGTCTGTGGTTCAGCTGATTCTAATCCTTCTGTTACTAAGAATGGCTCTTCTTCAATATTTTCTGGTTCTGGTTCTGGTTCTGGTACTGTATTAGTAGGTACGGCTCTGTCAATTTTATCAACAACCTCATTAGAGTCTTCCCCGAATGTTAAGTATGTAATCTTTGGAGCTTTCGGTTCTGAGTCGGTAGATATTTCGTGTGCTTCAAACCCTGTTGCGATAACAGTGACGCATACATCCTCGCCGAGGGTTTCGTCTATCGCATAACCCCATATAACTTCTGCGTTTTGTCCTGCCGACTCCTGAATGTGATCAGTGATTTCCATTATTTCATCCATTAAAATCTCGTCTGAGCCCACAGTGATATTTAGAAGTACTTGGTTAGCACCTGTGATATCATTATCATTCAGTAGTGGACTTTCTAATGCTGCAGTTACGGCTTTTTGAGCTCGTCCATCTCCTGAAGCTGAGCCAGAACCCATAATTGCATTTCCTGCATCCTTCATGACTGTTTTAACGTCATTCATGTCGACGTTTATCTGGCCAGTTCTTGTAATCACTTCAGCTATGCCCTTGGCAGCTGTACATAACACTTGGTCTGCATTTCGGAATGCCTCACTAATGCTTTGATTCCCATAAAGCTCTCTTAATTTGTCATTTCTAATTACAAGAAGTGTGTCAACAGAAGCTCTCATATTAGTTAAGCCCACTTTCGCTTGCTCTGATCTTTTCCGTCCTTCAAATTTGAAAGGAACGGTTACAATTCCCACAGTCAGAATATCTAGTTCTTTACAAGCTGCAGCGATTACTGGTCCTGCTCCTGTTCCTGTTCCACCACCCATTCCGGCTGTGATGAAAACCATCCTTGTGTCAGAACCTAACATTGTAGTAAGGTCGTCAAGGTTTTCTATTGCAGCATTCATTCCCACATCGGGAATAGATCCTGCACCTTGACCTGCTGTTAGTGTAGACCCAAGTTGTATTTTTAATGATACTGGGCTTACATCTAGTGCTTGAGCATCGGTGTTACACACGATGAAGTCCACACCTTTAATACCTTTTTCGAACATTGTATTTACAGCATTAGAGCCGCCTCCGCCCACACCGATAACTTTAATCGGAGAGTTTGAAGATTTAGGTAGATCAAATTCCATGTTTCTTATTTTAATATTATCGGTTGTGGCTTATTGTTTATGATGTTCCTCTTCTTCTTTTTCAAACCAGTCTTTTATACTGTTTACAAAAGTGTCCATGAAACTCCCTTTACTCTTTTTCTTCTTTGTATTTCCAGCTTCAATCACCTCTGAGGCAATCTGCACTTCGTAACCCCTGATTACTAATCCTACTCCTGTAGAGTAGGATGGAATGTTAGTATCAGAAGGTGGTTCGTGAAGATGTTCGTTAGGATATCCTACACGACAATCTAAACCAGTGACGTATTGAAATAACTGAGTTATGTGTCTCATTTGAGAACCACCACCAGTAACCACAATACCACCTATCAGCTGATCACCTAGCCCAGAGGCTTTGATTTCGTAATGAACGTGCTCTATTATCTCAGTCATCCTAGCTTCAATAATACTAGCTAAATTCTTTAGACTAATTTCTTTAGGCTTTCTACCTTGAAGTCCAGGTATGCACACGAGCTCATTGTCTTTCATCTCCTGTGCTAGAGCAGATCCGAATTTGCATTTTAATTTCTCAGCTTGTTTAGCCATGATATTGCACCCGGTGCTAATGTCTTGGCTAATGGCTTTACCTCCGAATGGAATTACGGCTGTATGTCGAATAATTCCATCTTGGAAAATAGCGATATCAGTAGTTCCACCACCTATGTCGACTAGGGCAATCCCAGCTTCTTTCTCTTCCTCCGTAAGAACAGAAGATGATGATGCGAGTGGCTCAAGTACTAACTGGCCTAATTCTAACCCAGCCTTGGAGATACACTTTACGATATTTCTTGCAGCGGCTATATCTCCTGTGATAATGTGAAAGTTCGCTTCTAGACGTACTCCGGCCATTCCAACAGGATCTTTAATGCCTGGCTCACTATCAACAGTAAACTCCTGTGGTAATACGTGTAGAATTTGTGCTCCAGGAGGCATCACTAATTTACTCATATCATCAATTAACGTAGTGATATCACTATGGCATATTTCCTCATCAGTATCTTCACGAGTAATCATACCTCTATGCTGTAGACTCTTAATGTGTTGGCCAGCTATGCCGACGTTAACCACTTTTATCTCTATTCCTGAATTCTCCTCAGCAACTTTAATTGCTAACTTTATTGACTGAACAGTTTTTTCGATATTCGAAACTACACCTCTTGAAACGCCCACAGATTTACTCTTACCGTATCCCAGGATCTCGATTTTACCGTGTTCATTTCGTTGCCCAACAAAACAAGCGATTTTTGTAGTTCCTATATCTAGTCCTACAATTATTTCAGACTCTGGGTTGTTTATTGTGTTTTCCATGACGTGTATTTCAATTTAGGTGGGCGTATCGTGTAGCTATAACTTGATCTCTAAAACTCAAATCAATTTGCTTGTAATTCTTTAAATTTCCTGACTTTATCTGCTCACGGTAAAAGGTGATCAGATTAGTACGTTTATGGTCGAAGTCTATTGCTGCTCCAATGAATATAGGTGCGCCTAATCGTGGTAATATTGTGAGATCTCCGTTAGGGCTGACCTTAATTTGGTCTATTAGATAGTCCCAAAACTCATCATTAACAGAGTTGTTTATCAGAAGCATCGCCGCTTGAGCAATTTCAAGGTTATCGGCATGAATTATCGGTACACGAGCTGAGTGCTGGGGGTCAAGGGGCATAGTCCGTCCGTCTTCATCTATATAAACATCAGGTCCACTAGCAAGGTTGAGTCTAGCACAAGGTTGGCGCTGGGATAGTTTTAATACCAGCTCACCGTTTAAGGTTGTGTAAACGGAAAGCTCTCTAACAGATGCTATATCCTCAATATGATTATATATCTCCTGTAGATTTATACTTGTTTGAAGCTCGCCTAAGAGCTGTCCATATGTGTCAAGTTGCTGTCGAACCACAGACTCAGTCAAAAAAAGACAATTTGCACTATCCTCAATTGTCACATTAATACTATCTATTTTTCTTTCGCCGTAGTCTACCGTAGAAAAGATTATTAATGCTACTATACATCCTAGGAAAAGGAGAACTGCAATGTTAGTGAGTGTACTTAATTTCATGGTCGCTCTAGGCGTCCGTAGAAATCATTTTTTGCAGTTCTGGAACAAGAGTATCTATGTCTCCAGCACCGGCAGTAAGAAGGATGTCTACGGAGTGTGCCTTTAAGTTCTCGAAGATGGAATTTTTTGTTGATAGTTCAGCGTGGGGGTGCGAGATGTTATTAAGTATCAATTGTGTACTTACACCGTCAATTTCTTCTTCCCTAGCGGCATATATCGGAAGTAGTATTAGTCGATCTGCCTTTTCTAATTCTGTGCAGAATCCCTTCAGTTGATCAATGGTGCGGGAGTATAAGTGAGGTTGGAATATTAATGTTAAATGTCTGCCTGGGAAATGCTCCCTTACTGCACGTATAGCTAATTTTATTTCAGTTGGATGATGTGCGTAATCATCTATGTAAACTTTTTTTGGAGTGTTTACTAGAACTTGAAAACGTCTGTAAATGCCAGAGAAATCAGCCAATCTAGATTTTATTATCTCTCTAGACACACCTGCACGATGTGCCAGAGCCGCTGCCCCTATCATGTTCTCAATATTATGTTTTCCGAGCATAGAGAACGAAATATCCTTTATGATTTCTGCCTCGTTATCTAGATGTATTTCACAATCTATTCCAGTAGTTGTTGCAATTATTTTAGATGCGTAATGATCTAATTTAACCACTTCATCACCACATGATTTAATCCCATATCGTTCGTATTCACCATAATTCCACTCCACGTTTTTAGCTATGAGAGGTGGGTTTTTGATTTGGCCTGAGAATTTTTCGAAGGCTTTAATAAAAGATTCTTCATCACCATATATGTCCAAATGATCCGGGTCTAATGAGGTGATAAGACCATACGTAGGGTAGAGGTGGTGAAAGCTTTTGTCAAATTCATCCGCCTCGACTATGGTCCACTCCGCTGATTGCTTATAATACAAATTTGAATTGTTGCATGCAGAAATCCCACCTAAAAATGCATTGCAGCCTTCATTAGTGCCGTCCATAATATGTGCAAGAAGAGCTGTGGTGCTTGTTTTTCCGTGTGTACCTGCAATAGCAATAGACTTCACTCCGGCTATAATTTCCCCCAGTACCTCTGCTCGTTTTCGAGGACGGTGACCCTTAGTGATTAATTCCTGTAACTGTTTATTTGACTCAGGAATCGCAGGTGTTATCACAAGTAGCAGGTTTTTTGCTTCTCGAATATTAGAGGGTATACTTTCTATACTATCCTCAAAATTTATTGCTATGCCCTCTGAAATTAATCTCTCAGTTAACGAGGTAGCCGTTTTATCGTAACCTTTTACCTCAACACCGAGGTGCTTGTAATACCTAGCTAAAGCACTCATGCCAGCACCGCCAATCCCTATGAAGTATGCGGTTTTTGTTTTCATAATTTCAAATCTAGGAGCAACTCAATTTCATCCACTATTTTTATACAAGCCTCTGGTTTTGAGGCTTCTTTAAGAGCATAAGACATCGAAGAACACAGACCGTCATTCTGTAGTAGATTATCGATTTCTTCTCTTAGTTTCTCTATAACACGTCCGTCCTCAATTAACACCGCCGCACCTCTTTCTACGAGTGATAATGCGTTTTTGGTTTGGTGATCCTCTGTTACATGGGGAGATGGGATTAGTAATGTGGGTTTTGCAATAATCGCTAATTCAGAGATGGACATTGCTCCGGCTCTACTCGCGATAATGTCTGACGAAGCATAAGCCAAATCCATTCTGTCTATAAACCCTACGCATTTTATTTGCTTTGAAAATCTAGATTGTTTATTTAAATATTCTTTAAGCCAAACCTCATTTTCATGTAGATACCTAGCTCCACATTGCCAAATAATTTGATATGGCAGATCATTTATTTCAGAGTAATATTCTAGCAGGTATTTTACAGCTGTATTCATTGATAATGCTCCTAGACTTCCTCCCATAATAAAAACAATGGGTTTTTTCGTGTTGAATCCGAAGTGTTTTACAGCGACATCTTTATCTCCACCATTTGCAGCAATTTTCAGTACTCCAGCTCTTAATGGATTTCCAGTGTCGATAATCTTTTCCTCTGGGAACCACCTACTGAGTCCAGGGAATCCAGCACATACTTTATCTACTTTTTCAGCTAGGATACGATTCGTGATTCCTGGAAAAGAGTTTTGTTCCTGAATTAAGGTAGGGATGTTTTTTTTTGACGCCCGATATAATATGGGGCCACTAGCAAACCCTCCCACACCAATGACTACATCGGGTTTATATTTTCTTAGAAGTTTCCCCGCTTTTATCAAACTACTAATTAGTTTGAATGGAAAAATCAGGTTCTTTAAACTGATAATTTTTCTTTCCACACCACTTATCCATAAACCATCAATTTTATAACCTGCTGCAGGGACTTTTTCCATCTCCATTCTTCCCACGGCCCCCACGAAATTAATATTCACCTCTGGATGACGCCTCGTTATTTCATCAGCTATAGCAAGTGCTGGGTTTATATGTCCCCCAGTTCCACCTCCAGATATGATTACACTATTAAGGGCTTTCATTTCTTTGATAATAACGTTGGCGCTCTACTTACAGCTAGAATCATACCTATAGACATACATGTAATCATGATGGAAGTCCCTCCCCAACTCACTAGTGGTAATGGCTGTCCTGTGGTGGGAAATAACCGTACTGCCACGGCCATGTTAATAAGCGCTTGTGTTGTTATCATCATCCCTAATCCCATGGCCAAATAACTACCGAACGGTTTGTCACAGTTCTTTGCGGCGTATATGGTCCTATACATAAGTATCATATAAAGCAGTAACAATCCCAGCCCTCCTATTATTGCTCCCCATTCTTCAATAATAAATGCGTAAATCATATCTGAATATGGATGGGGTAAAAAATCCCTAGATGTACCCGTACCTGGTCCTGTTGGCAAGAATCCACCCCGCTGAATCGCTACTTGAGCAAGTTCGATCTGGTAATCACCCTCTGAGACCACGTCAGACCCTTGCGCAAAACCTATAAATTGATCAATTCGATTCGTCCAGGTACTAAATCTTGAAAGCGAATCGGGTGCGAATTTCCCAACGGAATAAATGCATAAACCCATACCTAAGACTAACCCTCCTATCTTAAACATACCCTTCCACGGCACACCGCCTATAAAAAGCATTCCCATAGACACGACACCTATTAATGCGGCTGTTGATAAATCTTCAGGCAGAATTAATCCGCAAATAATAGCGATTCGCAATAACATGGGGGCCACGTGTCTCCTGAATTCATCAAGATATTTTCGTCGCATATGAAGATCTTTTGCCAACCAAAGCACAAGAGCAATTTTTGCGAAATCTGAAGTTTGAACTGTAAGATTTAAGATAGGGATACTTAGCCAACGCTTAGCATTATTCATCTCCGGTCCTATAATCAGAGTTAGAATTAAAATAACTACTGCTATCACATACACACTGTTAGCCAGTTTTGATAGGTATTTATAATTCACGAGATGCACTACATACATTACTCCTAAGCCCGCACCCAAGAACGTGGCGTGCTTAAGAAGTAACTTGAGGAAATGCGTGTCGTACTTGTTTGCTATAAATGAAATAGATCCATACACAGATATGAGAGACCAGATGCATAATATTAATGCAACCATCCAAATTATCTTATCGCCCTGAAGGCGATCGACTATGCGTTGAATCCAGATATTCATCACATCTAGTTTATAGACCTCTTACTGCTTGCTTAAACTTATTTCCACGCTCTTCGTAACTTCCGAATAAATCGAAACTCGCACAAGCGGGTGAAAGTAAAACTGCATCATGTGGCATTCCTAAATGGTATGCTAATGCTACTGCTTCATCAGCTGTTTCTGTGATGTGTACACTTTCTACAAGTTGAGAAAAGGTTTTAATCAACTTTTTATTATCCTTTCCGAGGCAAATCATATGCTTCACTTTCTTTTCTACTAATGGTAAAAGGTCGCTGTAATCATTCCCCTTGTCTATACCTCCAACTATCCAAATCAGTGGTCTATCCATGCACTCTAATGCATACCAAACACTGTTCACATTAGTTGCTTTGCTATCGTTAATGAATCGGATATCATTAACGTCAGCGACATATTCTAATCGATGTTCTATTCCCTCGAAATTTGTAAGCGATTCTCTTATCCCTTGATTTCGGAGTTCTAGTATGCGGCCTGTTACGCCTGCAGCCATAGAATTAAACAAGTTGTGCTTGCCTTGTAACGCCAGTTCTTGTATGGTCATTGTAAATGGATTTTGGTTGTATGTGTGTATTAAAAAATCGTTTTTTGATGGAGCTAATCCAGCTCCTAATTTGTTTTCTGAAATGATTTCTTCAGAAGTCACAGGTAAAAGTTTCGCTTTAGTACCTGTTGTGTTTAGTAGCTTATTGATAGACTTGTCGTCTGCATTGTATATCAGAAAATCTTCCGATGTTTGGTTTCCAGTAATGCGCCACTTAGATGCTGCGTAGTTCTCTAGCTTATTATCGTATCTGTCCAAATGATCTGGAGTGATGTTCAGCAGAACTGCTATATCAGGCCTGAATGAGGAAATTCCATCTAACTGAAAACTGCTCGCTTCTAGGACTGTAACCTCAGCCGGTGTTATTCTTTCACTGATATCTCTAGCCCAGCTAACGCCGATATTCCCCACACAACTAGAATCTATCCCTGCATCTGTGAGCATGCTGTGAATCAGAGCAGTCGTGGTCGTTTTACCGTTAGTTCCTGTAATTGCAATCACTTTCCCAGAGGCATGTCTACTTGCGAATTCTATTTCGCTTATCACTTCAGCTCCCGATGCTTTTATGCTAGTTATTATCTCTGCTGTTTCCGGAATTCCGGGACTCTTCACTACAGTAGAATTTGAATTCAAAGGTTCCCATCCATCTACATTGTGACCTCCCACCTCATATGAAATACCCGCCTCGGTGAGTTCGTTAAGAAACTTCTTATCACCTTCACCTGCATCACTTATGAATGGGATGTACCCGAGAGTGAGGGCTAGCTTTGCTGCCCCTACACCGCTTTCTCCGGCTCCTAATATGAGTATTGTCTTTGACAAAATCAGTTATCTCACTTTGAGTGTTACTATGGTGATTACAGCTAACAGTACTCCGACGATCCAAAACCTTGCAGTGATTTTAGATTCGTGTATGTTTTTCTTTTGATAGTGATGATGAAGTGGAGACATTAGAAATACCCTTCGTCCTTCCCCGTATTTCTTTTTCGTGTACTTAAACCATCCCACTTGAATTACTACGCTGAGATTCTCTATTAGAAATATTCCACACAACACTGGAATTAATAATTCTTTCCTTATTGCTATAGCGAATGCAGCGATAATCCCACCCAATGCAAGCGAGCCTGTGTCGCCCATGAATATTTGTGCGGGGTATGCGTTATACCAAAGAAATGCTATGCAGGCACCTACAAAAGCCGAGATAAATACCACGAGTTCTTCAGACCCAGGTATGTACATTATTCCGAGGTAATCAGCTATGACTGTATTTGAACTCACGTACGCTAGAATAGCGAGAGCAATACCTATAATCGCACTTGTACCTGTAGCTAAGCCGTCAAGGCCATCTGTGAGATTTGCTCCATTTGAAACTGCGGTTACGATTAAAATTGTGACGGGAATGAATGCTAGCCATACCCACATTGCAACATCCGCAGTAGCCCAACTCACTAACCAAGCATAGTCAAAGGTGTTGCCCTTTGCAAACGGAATAGTAGTCTCAGTTGACCTCATAGCTGTCCATTCGCCATTGAGTCCCACTTCCATGATTTGTATGTCTGGATGCCACATCATGATGGAACCGATGATGATGCCGACTCCGATTTGGCCTATAATCTTAAACCTTCCAGCAAGTCCTGCCTTATCTTTTTTATAGACCTTGATGTAATCGTCGATGAATCCAATAGTCCCGAGCCAAACCGTAACTAATATCATCATGTGAGTGTAGATATTCGTTAGATCAGCGAAAAGTAACGTCGGGATTAAGATTGCAGAAAGGATGATGAGTCCACCCATTGTAGGGGTGCCTTTCTTTTCGATTTGGCCCTTAAGACCTAGGTCTCTCACTACCTCGCCTATCTGCTTTTTTTGGAGCCACTCTATGATATTCTTTCCGAAAGCTATCCCGATAATCAACGATGTCATCAGACTCATCGCGGCCCTGAAAGTCACGAACTTAGTGAGACCGGCACCTGGCAAATCGTAAACCGAGTCTAAATATGTGAATAGATGATGTAACATTTTGCTCGGTTATGTAAGTGGGGTGAATGCTTCTCGTAAAACAACTCTATCATCGAAATCGTGGCGTACTCCCTTGATCTCTTGGTATGTTTCGTGGCCTTTCCCAGCGACGAGCACGATATCTCCGGATTCTGCAAATGCTGCTGCAGCTCTGATAGCTTCTCTTCTGTCCGTAATACAAATGCACTTTCTTAATGCAATGGGGTCTAATCCAGACTGCATTTCTGCAATAATTGAGTTAGGTTCCTCTGTTCTAGGATTATCCGAAGTGAAGAAAACTCTATCAGAACCTAGTGCCGCAATTTGGGCCATTAGTGGCCTTTTTGAAGTATCTCTGTCTCCGCCACACCCCATTACTGTAATTAATCGCTCTCCACCATTTCTGAAGCCACCTATAGTTTTTAATATGTTTTCTAATGCGTCGGGTGTGTGTGCATAATCAACTATAGCTGTGATTCCGTCAGGAGATTCGACAATCTCAAACCTTCCCGAAGGAGGAGTGAGGAGTGACATGGATGTAAGAATAGTCAGGGGGTCGAAGCCTAGGGATCTAGCCACGCTGAAAACGGAAAGAAGATTCGATGCGTTAAACTCGCCGATTAATCTGGAATAAAGATCTTGTCCATGAATGTGTAAATGAAGACCTTGTAACTGATTCTCAATAATTCTCCCCCTTTCATCAGCCATCGAGTTGATTCCGAAAGTCGAGACAAACCCTCTGCAATCAGCACTGATATCTAAAGCGTGAGTATCGTCAGAATTTATTAGACCAAACCCATTTGCTGGGAGCTGATCGAACAGTTTTTTCTTTGCCGAGATATAGTTGTCGAACGTTTTATGGTAATCAAGATGGTCGTGAGTGATGTTCGTGAATACGGCACCTGCTAGGATAGTTCCGGCTATTCTGTTTTGGTCTATAGCATGAGAACTAGCTTCGATAAAACAAAATTTGCATCCATCATCCGCCATTGCACGCAGCATTTTCTGAAGAGAAATCGCGTCGGGAGTGGTATGAGTAGCTGCTACAGCCTTGTCATTAATTTTATTTTCTACGGTGCCTATAAGTCCGGCTTTCCTGTCCATTAAACGAAACAACTTGTGAAGTAGACTTACTGTTGTCGTCTTTCCATTCGTTCCTGTAACGGCAACGACTTTCATTTCAGAAGATGGCTTATCGTAGAATGCCGATGCGATATGGCCCAGCGCAGACGAGCTGCTCTTTACTTTAATTACGGTGATGCCTTCTTTTTGATTAACCCCATCTAGTGATTCTGGGATTATCTCGCAAATAATGGCTGTTGCACCATTTTCTACAGCTTGATATATATAGTCATGGCCATCGACAACCGTTCCATTTACAGCAATAAATAGCCCCATAGGTTTAACAGTTCTTGAATCCACACTAATGCTCTCGATAGCAATGTGTGTAGTTCCTCGAACCTCCTCTATCCGAGCATCGTATAGTAGATCTTTTAATAATTTCACGATAGCACGAGTATTATTGATGAATCTTGTTTGAATCTTGTTCCTGGAGCTATTGTTTGTTCTCTAACAAATCCAGTTCCTGTGTATTCTACTTTAATCCCAGCATTTTCAAGCAGATAAAGAGCGTCTTTTAACCCCATTCCCATAACATCAGGCATAGTATGTTTTGTAATGGTTCTAGTGGTGAGCTTAATACTTGCGGAGTCCGTATAGACCCTTACCCAATCACCTTTATCACTTAAGTCTTCGTATGAAATTCCTAGCTTGTCATACAGATAAATAATTTCACTTCGCACTCCGTTGTTAGCTGTGGGGAGATGTCTTTTGTTTTCTGCTAACAAAGGCGAATCTAGAATCTCGTGAAAGGAGGGGTCTGTAGCGTAGATCAAATCCGCCAAATCTCTGAATACCGGTGCTGCGATAGTACTACCGTAATAAGAACCGCTCTTAGTATCTGAGATGACAACTATGCATGCGTATTTAGGGTTATCTGTTGGAAAATAACCAGTAAAAGAGGCTCTGTATCTACCCTCAGCATAACTTCCTTCATGGGCGATTTTTGCAGTTCCAGTTTTTCCTGCAACCGTGTACGGACTGTCCTTAAATAAGGATGATGCAGTTCCTTCACCTCCGGGTTCACAAACTGACTTCAACATTTCCTTACAAGACTCAAGTGTTTGAAAAGAACATATTTTATTATTTAATACTACAGGGCCGAAGCTTTCTACTGTTTCACCTCTTTTACTAGTTTCAGTTACAAATACTGGCTTCATCATCACCCCATTATTTGCAACAGCTGAGTAAAGGGATAATATTTGTAAGGGGGTTTGGGTTACCTCATAACCGATTGCCATTTGGGTTAGCGATAGTCCTGACCACCCACCTTCTCCAACAGAAGTATATATCTGTGGGCTTCCCTCTCCCACAAGGTTTACACCCAGGGGTTGTGTGATGCCTATCTTTTGTAATTCATCCAGAAAATTTTGCGGATGCAAACTGAAGCAACGCTTAACTGCTAAGGCTGAACCAATATTTGAGGACATTGTGAACACCTCCTCTAGGGTTATTTCACCATGGCCTCCATTTTTCCAGTTAGAGTCCCTCATCCTCTTGTTGTGGAATATGGCAACACCATTTTTAGTGTCAATGACATCATCAATAGAAATCTCACCTGATTCTAAGCATGCCATGAGTGAAGCAAGTTTAAAAGTAGATCCAGGCTCCTCAGCACTTGCTAAAGCGTGATTGAAAGACTCAGCATAGTAACTATCTCCATTATCGTTCAAGTGTTTTTCCAAATTGGATATAGCTCTAACAAACCCGGTCTGCACTTCCATCAACACTACTACACCCCATTTAGCATCGTGCTTTATAAGTTGTTTTTCAAGTGATGATGATGCGACGTCTTGAAGGTGCATGTCTATGGTTGTAACGACATCTAATCCGTCCTCTGGTTCTGAAATAAACTCGTCACCCACTGTAATCCACACGCCGCCTAAAACTTTTTTCTGTATCTGTTGTCCTAATACCCCTCCTAATTCTGGGTTCCAAGACCTCTCTATTCCCACTCTATTTGCACTTCTCTCTATTCCTATAGTCCTAGATGCAAGTTGGTTAAATGGTTTTTTTCTGATTTCTTTCCTCTCAAACACAAAACCACTCTTATACCTTCCCCCCTCAATAAATGGAAGACTCTTGATGTCCTTATAGTTAGAATAAGGTATACTTTTAGCAAACAGCTGAGCCATAGATTTATTTCCCCTAGCCTTATCAAATAGCTCCGCATAATATTCTGCTGACTCTCCTAAAATCTCACTCAACCCACTACAAACACCTTCGAAATGCTCATCATACAAGTCCCATGTAATTTGTGGGCATTGGCTATCCCACCTTAAATCATAAACCGGAACACTTATAGCTAGTAATGATCCGTCTTTGGATAGAATTTGGCCTCGTGCAGGCTCTATAATCCTAACCCTTTGTGCAAAGTCATTACCCTTCGCTTCCCATTTATCATGCTCGGCAATTTGAATAATAAAAATTCGCGTAAAAACCCCTACAGCCACACAGCTTAGAATAATAAATATGAGCCATAATCGACCTGTCGGTATTTCAAATTTTTCAGCCTTCATTCACCGTTGGATTCCAGTAATATGGGTTGAGTGCGTGGCTGATCAAGGCCCGTGCTTTTTATCGCAACTTCGACATTGCTCTGCTGAAGCTTCTCCTCAAGTTCTGAGGTGAGAGTTTTATACTCTGCGGTAACTTCTTCAAGATCTTTTTTAGCTATTCTCTTTTCTTTTTCTATACTTTCAAACTTGTAGCCCAAACTAATATTAACCACAAAAATCAGTACTATAAAAAGTAGGTAAGGGATGTGTGCAATCACGCCTTCAGAGGTTAAGAACTTCCCGCTAATTATGTCCCTGAATATTTTCCCAGTGGCGTTGCTTTCTTTCTTTTTCTCACCTGCTTTCTTTATGTTTTCAGTAGAAGTTCTACTAGATTTATCCCTGACCTTTTGGGCCTTTTCTGCTGCTACCTTTTGGGCTTCAACAGCTGCATCAAGC
>CAWVZZ010000028.1:0-14644 GCA_963934745.1 uncultured Flavobacteriales bacterium
TACTTTCGCACGCTCAAAATCTGCACCTAAAAAACACCTCCCGTATGGCTGCTCAAAGAATGAAATTATCGCACTTTAAATTCGACCTTCCGGCGGATCAAATTGCGCAATATCCTTTAGATAATCGTGAAGATAGCCGCATGATGGTTGTCGATAGAAAGACTGGGAAATTCGAGCACAAGATGTTCAAGGATATCCTCGACATGTTTGAAGAGGGCGATGTGTTCGTTGCTAACGACACTAAAGTGTTTCCAGCTAGACTGTATGGTAATAAAGAAAAGACGGGAGCAGTTATCGAGGTGTTTCTTCTAAGAGAGTTAAATGGAGAAAACATGCTTTGGGATGTTTTAGTAGATCCAGCAAGAAAAATACGAATCGGTAATAAACTTTACTTTGGTGAAAATGACGAATTAGTAGCTGAGGTTATTGATAACACCACGTCTAGAGGGCGCACATTAAGATTCCTCTTCGAAGGATCGAAGGAAGAGTTCATGAGTAAAATCCGTGAGCTTGGCGAAACTCCATTACCGCGTTATTTAGATAGAGGAACTGAGGATATCGATGCAGAAAGATTCCAAACCATTTACGCTAAAAACGAAGGCGCGGTAGGAGCACCAGCTGCTGGACTACACTTCTCTAAACAGATGTTAAAGCGTCTCGAGATTAAAGGAATTGACATGTCATTCCTTTCTCTACATATAGGCTTAGGTACTTTCCGCGAAGTTCAAGTTGAGGATGTTACTAAGCATAAGGTGGATAGCGAGCAGCTAATTATCCCACAATCTTGCGTTGAGAGGGTTAACAGAGCTAAAGCTGAAAAGCGACGCATCTGTGCTATCGGAACTACTGCTATGCGAGCGATGGAGACATCAGTAAGCACCACAGATACTTTGAAGCCGTTTAGCGGTTGGACGAATAAATTCATCTTCCCTAAATACGATTTCCGTTTAGCTGACAGCTTGCTCACGAACTTCCACACACCGCAATCAACTCTATTAATGCTGCAATCTGCATTTGCTGGACATGATTTAATCATGGAGGCATATAACGAGGCTATTAAAGAGAAGTATCGCTTCTACGTATACGGAGACGCGCTTCTGATTATTTAATTTGAGTATTATGAGAAATTTCCTCTTCACTGTTTTCGGTTGTTTTCTTTTGAGTTTTTCTGGCTACGCCCAAAGCCTTAAAACTATTGAAATTGGAGATCGCGCCCCCTTCCCTACATATGAGATGATGAATGTCGATGGAAGCTCTGTTTCTATAGATAACATTAAAGGCGAGAATGGAGCTCTTGTGGTTTTCACTTGTAACACGTGTCCATTCGTGGTAGGTAGAGGAGAAACTGAAGGATGGGAAGGGCGTTATAACGCTTTAATCGAATTTGCTGCAGCTAACGGAATAGGTACCCTTTTAGTGAACTCTAACCACGCAAAGCGCGATGGTGATGATAGTTACACTATGATGAAAAATCGTGCGCGTGATATGGAATACCTCGCTCCGTATGTAGTCGACGAAGGGAGTAAACTAGCGAATGGATTCGGTGCTCGTACTACCCCACACATCTTCTTATTTAACTCGGATTTAACGCTAGTTTATAAGGGAGCAATTGATGACAGCGTCGATAGCGCTGATAAAGTTGAAGAGCATTTCTTGCATGTCGCTATTGAGCGAACTGCAGAGGGAAAACGAGTTAAGACCTCTGAAACAAATCCCGTGGGATGTTCGATTAAGAGAGTTAATAAATAACCCTTTTATAGCGGTATGTTACCGTGCTTTTTTCTAGGAATATTCTTCACCTTATTCTTCAGCATATCAAAAGCGATGATGAGCTTTTGACGAGTTACACTCGGATTTATTATCTCATCTACATAGCCTCTTGCTGCAGCATTATAAGGGTTAGCAAATAGGTCTGCATATTCTGCTTCCTTTTCCGCAAGTTTAGCTCCTGGATTATCCGATCCGGAAATTTCTTTCCTGAAAATAATCTCTGCTGCGCCTTTCGCTCCCATCACAGCGATTTCAGCTGTAGGCCAACTATAAACCATGTCAGCACCAATATTCCTGCTATTCATCACATCATAAGCTCCACCGTATGCCTTTCTAGTGATAACTGTAATTCTAGACACCGTTGCTTCTGAAAATGCATACAGAAGCTTTGCTCCATTAGTGATAATACCGTTCCACTCTTGGTCAGTGCCTGGAAGGAATCCTGGGACATCTTCAAGTACTAAAAGAGGCACATTGAAGGCATCACATGTTCTTACAAATCTTGCTGCTTTAACAGAGGCTTGTATATCTAGAACACCGGCTAAGAATGCAGGCTGATTAGCTACAATTCCTATTGAACGTCCGGCTAATCGTGCAAAGCCTACAACGATGTTTTCTGCGTAATCCTTTTGGACTTCAAAGAAAGTATCACTATCAGCTATCTCACTTATTGCGTCGCGAATATCGTACGGATGCTGGGCATTTTCAGGTATTAAATCTTCTAGCTTAGGTCGTAGTTCATCTGTCGTTTTGTAGACCAAAACAGTGGGGTCCTCTTCGCAATTTTGGGGGAGGAAACTTAGCATTTTCTTCGCTTGATCAATTGCAGCAGCTTCGTGAGGAGCGGTGAAATGGGTCACTCCGGATTTAGTGGCGTGGGTGTTAGCGCCTCCAAGTTCCTCGCTAGTTACTTCTTCATGAGTAACCGTTTTAACAACGCTAGGCCCAGTGACGAACATATACGACGAACCCTCGACCATAAAGGTGAAGTCCGTTAATGCCGGGGAGTAAACTGCACCTCCGGCACACGGCCCTAGAATTAATGAGAGTTGTGGCACTACTCCACTTGCCTGAACGTTCCTGTAAAAAATATCCGCGTACCCACCTAGACTTACAACTCCCTCTTGAATCCTGGCACCTCCACTATCGTTAAGGCCTATGACAGGAGCTCCATTTTCTAGAGCAAGATCCATGATTTTACATATCTTCTCTGCATGGGCTTCAGCCAATGACCCTCCTAAAACAGTAAAGTCTTGACTGAAGACATAAACTAAGCGGCCATTTACTTTTCCATATCCAGTAACGACACCATCACCTAGAAATTTCTGCTTATCGAGCCCGAAATTAGTCGACCTATGTGTCACAAGCATTCCTAATTCCTCGAAAGTACCAGGGTCAATGAGTAAACTAATACGCTCACGTGCAGTAAGTTTTCCTTTAGAATGTTGGGCTTCAATACGTTTTTCGCCACCACCCTTGAGGGCCTCTTCACGCATATTCTCTAAGCGTTCCGTTAATGTGCTCGATGAGTTTTGCATAATGCTAATCTACGGCACATGTGTTACCCTTAAAGGCCACTAAGTGTCTAACTTTGCACCATGTATCGATCACACACTTGCGGCGAACTTCGCCTCGATAACTCTGGGACATCTGTTACACTATCTGGTTGGGTACAGAAGGCTCGTGACCTAGGGGGTATGACCTTCGTAGATCTACGAGATCGCTATGGAATAACCCAGTTAGTCTTTAATGTGGATACTAATGCGGAGTTGTGTGATCAGGCTAGAAAACTCGGAAGAGAGTTTGTGGTTAAGGTAACTGGTGAAGTGATAGAGAGGGTTAGTAAAAACGCAAAGAACCCGACTGGAGACATCGAGATAGATGTTAAGACTCTAGAGATTTTGAATGTGAGTAAAACACCTCCTTTCACTATCGAGGACAACACAGATGGAGGGGACGATTTGAGGATGCAATTCCGTTATTTAGATCTACGTCGTAAGCCGGTGCAGAAGAACATCATGCTTCGACACCGTGTAGGTATGGAGACTCGGAAGTATTTAGATTCTATCGGGTTTATTGATGTTGAGACGCCGTATTTAATTAAAAGCACACCTGAAGGTGCTCGTGATTTCGTGGTGCCTAGCCGTATGAATCCCGGACAATTTTATGCTCTACCACAAAGCCCTCAGACTTTTAAGCAGCTGTTGATGGTGAGTGGGTTTGATAGATATTACCAAATAGTAAAGTGTTTCCGAGACGAGGATTTACGTGCTGACAGACAGCCTGAGTTTACACAGATAGACTGTGAAATGGCTTTTGTAGAGCAAGAGGATATTCTGAATACGTTCGAGGGTATGGTGCGTCACCTATTCAAAGTGGTACTCGATGTAGATATCGAAGACTTCCCGAGAATGGATTACGATGAGGCTATGAGGTTGTATGGTTCAGATAAACCCGATGTTAGATTCTCTATGGAATTTGTGGACATGTGTGATGTTGCACAAGGCAAAGGTTTCGGAGTTTTTGACAGTGCTGAAACTGTTCTGGGCATAGTCGTACCAGGTGGAGCGGAGTACACCCGTAAACAATTAGACAAACTTACAGACTGGGTGAAGCGCCCTCAGATAGGGGCGAAAGGCCTTATCTACTGTAAGATGAATGAAGACGGAACGACGAAGAGTAGCGTAGATAAATTCTTCGACGAGGGAGCTAGAGCTGAGTGGGCTGAAAAAACTGGTGCTGAAAAAGGCGATTTAATTCTAGTTCTGTCTGGTGATTTAGATAAGACTCGGAAACAGCTGGGTGAGTTAAGACTGCATATGGGGTCTGAGCTGGGACTTAGAGATTCTAAAGTATTCAAGCCTTTATGGGTAATGGACTTCCCGCTGTTAGAATGGGATGAGGGTACTGAGCGCTACCACGCAATGCATCATCCATTTACTTCTCCGAAGCCGGACCAACTAGATTTAATCGATACAGATCCAGGCAAAGTGAAGGCTAATGCCTACGATATGGTAATTAACGGAGTGGAGATAGGTGGTGGATCTATTAGGATTCACGATCGTGAACTACAGGCTAGGATGTTCGATTTACTTGGATTTTCTCCTGAAGAAGCTCAAGCCCAATTCGGTTTCCTTATGGACGCATTCCAATATGGAGCCCCACCTCATGGAGGACTAGCTCTAGGCTTTGATCGTCTTTGCTCTATGTTCGGAGGATCTGATTCCATCCGAGATTTTATTGCTTTCCCTAAAAATAACTCTGGTCGCGACGTAATGATTGATGCTCCATCACCCATACATGACGAGCAGTATGATGAACTTTACTTAAAAACTACACATGTACCCTCCTGAACTCGTAGCCCCAATGAAGGCAGAACTAGCTGACGCTGGTTTCAAAGAATTATTAACTGTTGATGATGTTAGTGCAACATTAGAAATGCCTGGCACTACGCTTGTTGCAATAAACAGTGTGTGCGGATGCTCTGCTGGATCTATGCGTCCAGGTGTTGTCGCTTCTTTAGACAATGCTAAGACTCCAGACCAAATAACCACAGCTTTTGCAGGTGTCGACGGTGATGCCGTGGCTCATATCCGCAAATTCATGCTTCCTTACCCTCCGTCTTCACCTAGTATAGCGCTATTTAAGGACGGTAAAATTGCAATGATGGTAGAACGCCACCATATCGAAGGAAACACTGCTGATGCAATTGCTACTCACCTTAAAGCTGCATTTGACGAATTCTGCTGATATTTGAATAATTTGTAAAATGGCACGCATTCTAACTGGCATACAGAGTACCGGAACTCCACACTTGGGGAACATCTTAGGTGCCATAAAGCCTGCCATAGAATTAGCAAATGACCCAGCAAATGATTCGTTTTTATTTATTGCCGACCTTCATTCTTTAACTCAAATCAAAGACGGGGAGACATTGCGCGAAAATACTTATGCCGTTGCTGCAGCGTGGATGGCCTTCGGGTTAGACACCTCAAAAACAGTCTTCTACAGACAGAGTGACGTTCCTGAGGTAACGGAACTGGCTTGGTATTTACAGTGCTTCTTTCCTTATTCTCGTTTGGCTTTAGCTCACAGTTTCAAAGACAAAGCAGATAGATTAGAGGATGTAAACTCAGGCCTATTCAGCTACCCTATGCTCATGGCAGCTGACATTTTATTGTATGACGCCGAGAAAGTTCCCGTTGGGAAAGACCAAATGCAACACCTCGAGATGACCCGAGACGTAGCAAATCGGTTCAATAGTAAACTAGGCGAGACATTAGTGGTACCAGAGGTCCTTGTGCAGGAAGACACCCAGTATGTGCCTGGAACTGATGGTGGAAAGATGTCTAAGTCTCAGAATAACACTATAGATGTTCTTGCTGACCCTTCTTCTATTAAGAAGGTCATAAACAAGCAAATCGTTACTGACGCTACTCCGTTAGAGGACCCAAAGGACCCAGAGTCTGCCGTTGTATTTCAGCTTTATAAATTAGTGGCTTCAGAAGAAAAAGTAGAGGAGATGGCTTGCTCTCTCAAAGCTGGAGGGTATGGCTGGGGGCACGCGAAAAAAGCGTTATTAGAAACTTTGACCGATGAGTTCGAAGTAGAAAGAGAGAGGTTCAAGTACCTCATGGCTAATAGAGGTGAGATTGATGCGGCATTAGAAGATGGCGCACGGAAGGCGAGACTTGTAGCGGCTGATGTTATGAAGCGAGTGCGTCCTAAGCTAGGATACTAGTATTACTAAAATTAGTCTAAAGATTCCGCTCCGTATTTCGTTTGGAACTTACGGTACAGTTCTCGTTGCCTATTATCAATGTCGATGGATCTACCCTGGATAAATGCATGAGAAAGATGGTTCGTTCTAATATCAAGAGCATCGCCGGTGGAGATAAAGATGGTTGCATCCTTCCCTTGTTCGATAGAGCCACATGTTTTATCTATCCCTAAAATTCTAGCTACATTTCTGGTGAGGGCCATTACGGCTTGTTCTTCAGTGAGACCATATTTCCTAGCTGTACCTGCGTAAAATGGAAGGTTTCTAGAATTCATTTCTGTCATGCGAGAATCCACCTGCAAGCCGAAGAGAACTCCTTCGTCTGCTAGAAGTTTAGGTAAGCGATAAGGCAAATCGATATCTTCATCGGTAAATCTAGGTAGCCTATGCAGGCTAGTTAGAAGCACGCTAACATTATTATCGCGTAATACATCGGCTACGAGGTGGGCGTCATATCCTCCCACAATTACAAGTCTTTCTATGCCTAATTCTCTTTTGAAATGAACGGCCTCTATGATGGCTCTCTGATCAGTCGCATGAACGTACAGTGCTAAAGAACCGTCAAACAGACCCCTCATTCCTTCATGTCTCACATCGACAATGTTATTTGAGCCGTTAGGGTAAGCTGTTGCATATGCTTTCGCATCGCTGAAATAGGACTTTATTTCGTGAAGGGATTGATCGTAGGTTTTACTTTTAATGATGTCAATCTTTCCGTCTGTTCTGTGTCGATGATGAGTCGATGGCCAGTTAAGATGTATTCCATCTACCATTAATATCTGAGCATCCTCCCAGTTCCAACCATCGAAATGAACCACACCACTCGAACCGCTAATCACACCTCCGCGTGGGGTGATTTGGCCCATAAGAACACCGTTAGATCGAACGGTAGGGGTTATTTCAGAATCTGTATTAAAGGCTATTATTGATCTCACATTAGGTCGGAATGTGCCGACTTCATACTGATCCCTTGTAGCTCTAACTGCGTCTATCTCTTGAAGTCCGAGGGTAGTGTTTGCTATAATAAAGCCCGGGTAAATGTGTGAGCCCGTAGCGTCGATAATATCGTCGTATTTGCTTTTATCTACTTGAAAAGATCGGCCCACATAATCTATCACACCATTGCGAAATCCTATCGCGGATTCTTGTATCACGTCTCCAGTACCTAGGTGAGCTGAGCCACCTATTATTAGAACAGATCTGGATTGTTCGGGGGCTGGGGTTTGTTGAGCTGCCGTGGAAAGGTTTATGGATATTAGAACAGCACAAAGTAGGGCGAGTCTATAAACAGAAAGAACTGAGTTTTGAATGTAATTCATGTTATCGGTTTTCTTCAGTTAATGTGTCGCAGTGATAGTGGGAGCGTATAGATTCAGATGGCTTTCTGAGTTCTCCCCCTTTTCCACTTGCTTTACTTGACTTTGCATCTGTGATCATAAGTTCAGTAATCCTAGCGCGTTCTGACTTTATCTCTTCTCTTAATTTTGCATCCTTCTCTAAGCTGAATAAACAAACTCCTTCAACATATGTATAAACAACTCGTGCGCTCATGCTTAGTGGGTTGTCATCCCAAATCACAACGTCAGCATCCTTCCCAACTTTTAAAGAGCCTGTCTTATGGTCTATTCTTAGAAGTTTAGCGGGATTTAAAGTCACAAATTTCAATGCCTCTTCCTCTGGCACTCCTCCATACTTTACTCCTTTTGCTGCTTCCTGATTAAGTCGCCTTCCCATCTCAGCATCGTCACTGTTGATGGCTGTAGTAATTCCCTGGTAGTATAGTACTGCCGCGTTATAAGGAATGGCATCTTTAACCTCGTACTTATATGCCCACCAATCACTGAACGTTGAAGCTCCCACGCCGTGGGCTTTCATCTTATCCGCCACTTTGTATCCCTCGAGAATATGAGTGAATGTGTTCATCCTGAAACCCATAGAATCTGCAACGTGCATAAGCATATTAATTTCGTCTTGTCTGTAACTATGACATGTCACAAACCTTTCCTCGTTTAATATCTGCAATAGAACTTCTAGTTCTAAATCCCGTCTGGGAGCGACAGGGACGTTTCCTGATTTAAGGTCCTTCCTGCTGGTGTTTCTGAGGACGTGGCGATACCTGATTACTGCCTCACCATACTCACGAGCTCTAATAAAGTGGTCGTAAAAGACCTGCTCAACTCCCATTCTTGATTGAGGGAATCGGACTTTTTGGTAGTCACCCCAGTTGCTTTGTTTTACGTTTTCGCCTAACGCGAATTTGATAAAGGGAGTAGCGTGTTCGTAAAGTAGCTCTGTGGGTAAAGAGCCCCAACGAAACTTCACTATCGCACTCTGACCTCCTATGGGGTTAGCTGAGCCGTGAAGCAATTGAGCACATGTCACACCTCCAGCTAACTGTCTGTACATATTTACATCTTCGCTGTTTAACGAGTGTCCTATCCAAACCTCAGCACTACTAGCTTGGGTTCCCTCATTAACTCCCCTTTCAATAATGATGTGAGAGTGTTCGTCAATAATTCCAGGTGTGACGTGTAGCCCTCTGCCGTTAATTCGTTCAACTTCTACTCCTGTTCCCAGCAGTTCTTCAACATTTAATCGATATCCGACTGCTATAATTTTGCCTCCATCAAGTAGTATATCTGCTCCCTCTAATATTCCTTCTTTTTCGCAAGTCCAAACCGTCGCTCCCTCAATTAATACTGCAGAAGAAGTCGCTATGTTTACGGATCCGTAGGCAGTGAAGGGATAAATTATTTCTCCTAGTTTAGGAGTGTCTATGGAGTCTGACGCATTCGCTTCCCCTTTATCACTTGTATCAACTTTATCTGTTTTAATTGCGCTCCACTCCAACCAATCTCCGTCATGTTTTATAGCTGTGCCTTCCCAAATTCTGCTATCCATCCAAACATTTCCCGTGAGTCTCACTGAACCTTCTTCTCTAGTGAATTTCATCACCAGATTTCTGCCATCGAGAGAAATAGTCACCTTTTTTTCTGTGGTGTCGTTCACCTGCTCTGTGGCATTCCATTTTCCTTCTTCTCCTTTAACAGATAGAACGAACGAACTAGAACCCAACGTAAAATTATATTCTCCTGTTATATCTACCGCATTTCTATCGCTGATAATCGTGGGTTCGCCACTAACCCAGTGTTCGACAATTTTAGAGCTCTCATCGAACATAGGACCGTCCATAACTATGATGTTAGCCATCAGACCATCTCTCAATGAGCCCACTAAATTTGAGGCGTTAATTTGAGAAGCTGGGGTGGAGGTAAGAGCCGCTAACGCAACCTCTTCTGGAAGTCCCATCTTAACTGCAGTTCTCACCGCTGGTAATAACATCGACGGCGACTTAAGTCCATATGCGGTAAAACAAATTTCGACCCCAGCAGTGTGTAAGATTGAAGCATTACTCGGGGCTAATTCCCAATGCTTGAGTTCTTTTAATGAAACGAGCCTCGCGAGGTAGGGATCGCTTAAATCAAATGCCGCTGGATAATTAACAGGTACTATAACTGTCATCCCCGACTGCGCAATAGCATCCGCCCTTTGATATCCATCACCTCCACCAAGTACTATATACTCCTCATTGAATTCATCTGCTACAACTTCAGCCCTCAGAATATCCTTCCAGCTTCCCGCACTGAAAATTTGAGGTAGGAATCGTAAGTCATTAAATGCCTCTAAACTGAGGTTCGATCCGCCTGCGGAACCGTTATTCGATGCCTCTGAATACCAAATCGCATCTAAGTAGGTTTGTCTAAGAAGAGCCGTTGATCCCATTAAGGAACTTGGGTAACTCTGTCTTGACGAGCCCTTTCTAAAGCTGAAGTGTGATGAAGCTACAGGTCTAAGGACCGCATCGCGCGGGTCAGAAACTGGCATCAATAAAACTCCTGAGCCTCTCACTATGCCGTCATGTACATGTGAAAGCATAGCTCCGAATCCAGCTACTCTAAGTTCCTTAGCTTCTTTCTCGTTTTCAATAAAAATTTCAGCGGCATCCACTTCAGGCATTACGGCTTGGTTCCATCCGTATGCCCCCTTAGTGTTCGATTCGTACTGTGGGGTTCGGGACCACTCTGAAGGTTTTACGGTGGGAAGTCCGTAAGAGCTAAATAAGTCCACGAAAGATGGATATAGGTGGTAGCCACTCAGATCTAAGTAAGTAACTGGGCCAGACACAGAAACATCTGAGGTCTTTCCTACTGATAATATTTGGCCTCTAAAAATCACAACCGCTCCATCCTCAATGACGGTGTTTTCATCAACATGTACTGTAGCGTGCTGTAGCACTGTAACAACTACATGCTTATCTACCGTTCCGTTGACAGGGAAGGTGGAGGAGGAAGGTGTGGTTTGGGATATAGCATTTAAAAAAATCGCATTGGATAAAACCAAAGTCGCTATAATCCGGAAAGAACTAATTATTCTCATGTGATTTCAAAATGGAACCACAAGTTAAGGACTGAGAAACATATCTGAGTATCTTTGCATTACTATGTCAACAAAGAAAATACCTACCTCAGTTTACGCTGAAATGACGCCTAATCCCACCACGATGAAATTTGTGGCAGACAGGGAGCTTGTAACCGGTGGACATCAACTAGATTTTGTAACTACAGAAGAAGCTGAATTATGTTCGCCCTTGGCTGTGGAGTTGTTTCACTTTCCATTCGTGACTGGCGTGTTTATCAGCGGATCTATTGTTTCAGTAAAAAAGGACGATAGCCTTGGATGGGAGATGATAGTCTCACAATTGAGGGAGTATATCCGAGAGTGGTTAATGGATAATGAGTTTGCTGTAGAGGAAGGGAAAGTGGAGGGAGCCATTAAAGTGATGGGTGATTTGACTCCCATGCCAGCTAACCCTGACAGTGAAGTGTCGGATAATTTTATTCATGAGTCCGATATTGAACCGTCTGAACACGATGACGAAATCGTAAGACTTCTTGATGAATTTGTGAAGCCTGCTGTAGAACAAGATGGTGGCGCTATTGACTTTGTGGCCTTTAAAGGGGGAACTGTTTACGTGAATCTTCGAGGCGCTTGTTCTGGATGTCCATCATCTACACAGACTCTAAAGGGGGGGATAGAACAACTTCTCAGCTCTAAAATAGAGGCTGTTAAAGATGTCGTCGCTGTAGGAATTTAGTGGACTACAGTAAGGCGCTGAGTCGTTCTAACTCCATCAGAACGTATTACCTCTATCATATACACTCCTGAGGATAATCCTTGTAGATCTATATCCGTACTCTCAGAATTAGTTCTCCGTGTGCTGATAAGCTCTCCCGATGGGCTTAAGAGTCTAATCTCTGAATCTAAATCTCCATTCAGCTGAACTGTTGTGAAATCTTTGGCGGGGTTAGGATGAATACTGAACCCTAAAGCTTGCAGCTCAGGGTCATTTATACCTATTACGCCGGGATCCACTTGTAATTGTAGCTCGGAAAAACCATAACAGTTTCCACCGTGATTTGTAACGACAGAGATTAAAAGATAACGAGCCACTATTCCATCAAAGTCGGGACCTGTCTCTCCATAATACGAGTCCGAACCCGGAGCTTCTTCTAAATTGAAATCTCCCCACCACATCCAATCGGTTCCATTTACCGACAGGTCAATAGTAGCCGTTGCGATGCCATTATCTGTAGACCCTATGAAATTATAATTCCAAAAATGCGATTCATTTAAGAAGTAGTAATCCCCGAAATCGTATAAAATCCAATGCTCTTGTGTTCTCTCCGTATTAGGGTTTTCTGTCCCCTGACATGATAACCAAGCATCGTCCTCTAGGGCTGAATGAGCGCCTTCACATTGGGCGAACAATGAAGGATCTGAAGTCGAAAAAGCCACAAACGCAATAAGAAAAATTGAAAATTTATTCATGACTTTATATATTAAGGAACCCTATTGGATTGCCAGATCCAGGTGAATAAAAATTCTCGAGATTAGGAAATAAATCCACCAGCTGTGACGAATCTACCCCAAACCACAGTGCAAGTTCAGCAAAATACTGGTCTGTACACAGCTCCGGCAGAATAACTCCGTTGCCCAGTTCCAACTCTGTATCGAGGGCTAGCGATGGGTACTGGCCATAAATCTGACCTCCGTTAACTGCTCCTCCAAAGACCATCGCGTTTCCGCCCCAAGCGTGGTCTGTACCATAGCCATTAGGAGTAAGTGTTCTTGCAAAGTCCGATATAGTAAAAGTCGTTACATTATCTGCAACTCCTAACTCGTCCATCGCTTCATAGAACGAGCCAAGTGCTGCGCTGAGCATAGACAATCTATCAGCCTGACTATTTAACAATTCTCCATGGTTATCAAATCCACCGAGTTTAACGTAGTACGTCTGACGGGACATACCTAAACCACCAGCAACAGCTATACTTTTTGCTACCATTCTAAGATTTTTTGAAATCCCTGTGTTAGCGAACTCAGTTGAAAGGGGAGTAAGGTCGTCAAGTGCTGAGGTGAAAACGTCGTGCTGGTTTTGTGAAGCCTTTACTTTATTTGCGTAAGTCTGTTTGAGAACGTCTGTATAGGTTTGGTCCAAAACATTCTGAATCCCACCTCCTACAATAATCTCGAACGGATCGTTTCCGGCGAGAATATCAATCCCCACACTTCCGTTATTAGTTAATGTGAATTCATCGACTGTGTTACCTGCTTGCCAAAGGTTAGTGCCGGCAAGGGATAGATTCATGGATATGTCCTGATTACTGTTTCCAGCAGCTAGAATATCTGCAACTTTACCTCCCCAGCCCTTTGCGTGGCGAGTCTGAGGGAGAGATGTTTGCCAATGACGAGCCTGGTCCGCGTGAGATTGCAAACCTAGTGGCAGTGGAGCAGTTCCCGCCATAATTTGAGCCTTCGTGACGGGCTCTATCAGAGTTCCAATGTTAGCTAAAACCGCTGCGCGGCCACTGTTAAACATGTTCGCTACCTCAGGCATAGCTGGGTTTAATCCGTAATTCATACCCTGAGCATCTGTATAGTTCAAAGGTAGTAAATCACCCAATGGAAGAGCTAAGTTAGATCTGGTCGTAGAGTAATCATTGTATGGCTCCGTAGATGTCGGAACTACCATATTGAAAGAATCGTTACCGCCAGCGAGTAGAATACAAACTAGTGCTTTGTAATCCTCAGGTGGAGAACCTCCCAGGGCCATGGGCTTTGGAGAGGCAAGAGAATTCATCATACCCAGAGTGGTGAACGATGAAAGGAATGTGGTTGAACCTAAAGCTGCACAACTAGTGGCACCCAAGAATTTCCTTCTTGTCATGCCCTTCCTGTCAGTCGGTTTTTTATCGTGATGGTGGTGTGACATGGGCGTTATTTTTGGATGATATAATCCGGTGAAATGAGAATGTAAAATAGTGCAATTTTAACCTTGTCTGAAGGTTCTAATTCATCGAAATCGATCACCGATAATATTGTTGTTTTAGTTTCCGCGGACAAAGTTCCACCTGCTAGAAGTAAATCAAGTCTTTCAATTAATAAAGCTGGTTCTTGTGCCGCTGCTAATATTTCATCCCCAAAATCTAAATTGACATGATCTGGCTCATAATCGATACCCATATCCCACCAAGGATATCCAATGTCATCTGGGCTTGCTAGTGTGATCGATTCCATATAATACTCTCCGAATAACATGTCGGTAATCATATTAATGTATTCAACAGCAATAGCTGAATTCAACAACTCAAACTCAGGTGCCACAAGTTCCTCATCTGAAACTGGTCCAGATGGTGCGTATGAAGGAAGAAAGAAATTAAAAACTGAAGGAGATGACATTGGGTGCTGACCCATTTCGGTAGGGATCCATCCTACGCTCCACATTTTTCCAGTTTCGTTAGACGCATCGAAAGCCTTCAAAAGTTGATTATAGCGAATCATAGGCTCTCTCATCTTTCCACTTGATGGATGACCTAACCACTCACAATCCCTTGCCTCTTCATCTAGCAATATCGCTTTAACAACAGATCCTAAATCTCCTCTTACACCATTTTCATTACTATTAAAAACATCTGCTATCCTCCCAATATACTCCGGTGAAGGATTCGATTTCACTAAACGCATTATCAAGTG